>JBPCMT010000065.1:0-3584 GCA_051001995.1 Thermoleophilaceae bacterium | reverse complement strand
CGACCACGACCTCTCGCCCGACGAGCGCGCGCGCTGCCGCCAGGAGGCCACCGCCGCGCTCGGGGAGCTGCGCTCGGCCATGGCGCGGCCGCTGGCTCCGGTCGAACGCCGCAGCGACACCACGCTGCACGCCGAGCTCCAGCGGCTCGCCGACCGCTACCGCGCCCCGTCGCTCTCGGTGAGCTGGCAGCCGGGCGCCAGGGTCCCCGGCGAGCTCGAGCCGCTCGCGCAGTCGATCCTCTCCGAGGCGCTTCGAAACGCCCAGAAGCACGCGCGGCCCGCGAGCGTGCACGTGCGCGTGGAGAACGGCGGCGGCAACCTCATGTTCGAGATCGTGAACGACGGAGCGGAGGGCGACGGCGGGCGGGCGCGCGGGATGGGCCTTCGCCTGGCGGCGCTCGAGGCGATCCAGCACGGCGGCGTGCTCGAGTTCGGGCCGATGAATTCGGGGCGCTGGCGAGTCAGGCTCGTGGTGCCCACGAGTCCGATCGAAGCCGGGAGCGAGTCGGAACGGTGATCGAGACGGCGGAGGGCGGCCGGCGGATGCGGATCCTCGTGATCGACGACCACGACGTGGTTCAGTGGGGCTTTCGCCTGCTCCTCACCGAGCAGCCGTGGGTCGAGCGCTGCCTCGGCGCCCGAACCGCGGCGGAAGGCCTGACGCTCGCAGAGCGCTGGGAGCCGCACGTCGCGCTCGTGGACCTGCTCCTCGAGGACGCCTCGGGCGCCGAGCTGTGCGGCACGCTGCGCCAGCGCTCACCGAGCACGCGGGTGCTGCTGATCTCGGGAGCCGGCCGGATCTCGCCGAGCGCCGCCCGCGCGGCGGGCGCCTCCGGCTTCATGTCGAAGGACCGCGACGCCGGGGACGTGGCGAAGGCCGTGCGCCTCGTGGGGATGGGCCGGACGGTCTTCACGCCGACCTCCGAGCAGCCCGCCACGCCGCTGTCAGAGCGCGAGCGCGAGGTGCTCGGCCTGATCGCCGGCGGCGCCACCAACCGCGAGATCGCCGAGCGGCTCTTCCTCTCCATCTACACCGTCAAGGAGCACACGAGCGGCCTCTACCGCAAGCTGAAGGTGCGCAACCGCGCCGAAGCGGTCACGCGCGCGCAGCGCCTCGGGCTGATCGGCTGAGGCCGGGCACGCGCGTGGTTACGACGCACGGTTACGCCGGCCGAGATCGCCTTCGAGCCCCTCTCCCGCCCGAGCAGGCGGCACTCCCCGAGCTCCGAATCGAGTCACGTACGAAGGTCACTGCTCACGTGCGGCGGGATCGCGACGTCCGACACCGATCCGTCTTCGGCGGCCCACGTAGCACGAGTGCGTCGAGGGCGGCAGACTGCACGCCCGATGATCGAGTGGTCCAGCTTGACCGAGTTCCGGCCGATCCATGAGCCACCGCTCGGTCCACGGCAGCTTCGAGTTCGTCCTGGCCGACCCGGAGCCGCGACTGCGCGGGCGCGTACGCGGCTACCAGGGCTTCTGGGAGCGCGTGCCGCTGCGGCGGCGCGAGGTGCCTCGCGGTACGTCACCGTGATCCTCGATCTCGAAGGCGCACTCCGGGTCCAGCTCGGCCGCCTCGCTGCGCGGGCTCGAGATGCCCGGCGGCGCGGAAGCCTGGTCGCGCTCGACTTCGACGCGTCGGTGGCGTGGCCGGTGTACGACTGGATGGGCGTCTCAAAAGCGGCGCTCGAGGCCGTCGGCCGCTACCTGGCGCGCGACCTCGGCCCGCGCGGCGTGCGAGTCAACCTCGTGTCGGCCGGCCCGCTCGAGACGGTCGCCGCCGGCGGGATCGCCGGCTTCTCCACGCTGGCCGGCGCGTGGCGAGCGCAGGCCCCGCTGGGGTGGGACACCCGCGACCCGACCCCGGTGGCCAGGGCGGTCTGCTTCCTGCTGTCGGACTGGTCGCGCGAGATCACCGGCGAGATCCTGCACGTGGACGGAGGCTTCCACGCGATCGGCGCCGCGGCGGAAGTGCCCCAGGCGGCGTCCGGCGCATCAGGGTAGGCACGTGCCGCGTCGGCGTGCCCTTATAGCCGCATCACGATGCTAGGCTAAACGCATGCGTACGACGATCACCCTGACCGACGACACCGCCGCCGCGGTCGAGCGCCTGCGCAAGGAGCGATCGGTCGGTGTGAGCGAGGCGGTCAACGAGTTGATCCGCGCCGGCCTCGTACCTCGCGACGCCGAACCAGCGTTCGTGCAGAACACGTACTCGATGAACGCGAAGCTCGACGTCACCAACATCGGGGAGGCGATCGAAGAGCTCGAGGGCACGGGCTGGCGCTGATGCTCGTCGACGCGAACCTGCTGTTGTTCGCGACCGACGACACCTGCCCGTTTCACGCCGCGGCCAGGGATTGGCTGACCGAGCGGCTCAATGGGCCGAGCCGTGTCGGGCTGCCGTGGCAGAGCCTCACCGCCTTCCTCCGCATCAGCACGCACCCGCGCGCCTTCGATACGCCGCTCGGCCCGGCCGACGCGTGGGCCCAAATCTCGACGTGGTTGGCTCGCGAGGTGACCTGGATCCCCGCCCCCGGCCCGCGCTACACCGAGATCCTCGGCGAGCTGGTTATCCGCCACCACGTAGGCGGGAAGCTCGTCACCGACGCTCAGCTCGCGGCGCTCGCCCTCGAGCACGGCTTGACGGTGTGCTCGGCGGACACCGACTTCGCGCGCTTCACCGAGGTCCGTTGGGAGAACCCGGTCGCTCCGGCTTGACCGCCGCGGGCGAGTCGGGCCCGGGCCTCAGGTTCGAATCAAGAGCCGCACCCTGGCCGAGAGCTGCTCGACGGTCCCGGGTCGCAGCTTGCCCCACCGCTCGACCAGGCGGGAGCGGTCGACCGACCGCACCATGTCCGGCAGCCCCCAGCTCCGCTCTCGCAGCCCGCCCTCGGGTGGATCGATGCGGGGGCGGATCGGGTTGTCCTGTGGCTTCGTCGTGAGTGGGACGACAATGGCCAAGCCGCTCGGCCCGGTCCCGAGCTGATCGACAGAGATCACGGCCACCGGTCGCCGGCCTGCCTGCTCACGTCCGCGCGTGGGCTCCAGCTCACAGAACCAGACCTCACCCTGGCTTGCCTCGGTCAAAGATCGGCGAGGCCGTCGATCAACGTCGCCTCCCAGACGTCGCGCTCAGCCTTCTCGTCCTGCCAGGCGTCCGGATCGTCGCCCTGGTGGGCGAAAGCCTCGTTCATCTGGTCGAGGATCTCGTCCTGTTCACGGCGCTCGACGAGCTCGGCGAGGAGGTCAGCGGTGCTTACGCCTCGTCGCGCAGATAGGCGGGAGAGCGCATCGCGGGTGCCGGCGTGAACCCTGACCGTCGTGGTCGGCGCCATCGACAGTAGTGTATACGCAGGCGTCTACGCCAGCGAGCAAGCGGCGACCGAGGGCGGCCCCGCTCAGTCGGAGACCGCGGAGCGCACCGGCCCGAGCACACGGTCGGTGTAGTCGTTGCCGACCACGACCTCTCGCCCGACGAGCGCGCGCGCTGCCGCCAGGAGGCCACCGCCGCGCTCGGGGAGCTGCGCTCGGCCATGGCGCGGCCGCTGGCTCCGGTCGAACGCCGCAGCGACACCACGCTG
>JBPCMT010000064.1:0-24728 GCA_051001995.1 Thermoleophilaceae bacterium | reverse complement strand
GTGTTGAGCGTCTCCTGGAATCGCGGCGACCGGAAGCTCGGATCCACTCCAACGAACTCGAAGGTCCGGCGCAGGACGGCGTGGCGGTCGTGGAGCAGGTCGTCGCCGTCGATGACGAGCAGTCGCTCGGGCGAGAAGCAGCGCAGGTAGCGTTCGACCTGCGTCGCGTAGCGGCTGTAGCAGACGTACTTGTTGCCCTCCGGGTCCAGGTCGCGGAACGCCGCCTCGAAGCCACGCGACTCGGCACGCACCTTGTAGGCCTGAACGTAGTGGGACACCGTCCGCTCGATCGGGTCGCGGACCAGGTAGATGAGTCGCGGTCAGGGATCGGGGTCCCGATGCGCTCTGGCACGCCCTGGACCCGCGGGTAACCGGTGTAGCCGGGACTCGACTCGCCACGGACCGAAGCGTCGTCCGGGAAGTGGCGCGCATAGCGGTCGACGCGCTCGAGGCAGTCTGCGTCCTGAAAGAAGTCGAGCTCCTTGGGCTCGGACATCGACACCGACGGGTGAGCGTCGAGGTAGTAGTGGAGGCTTGAGGTGCCGCACTTGCCCGCGCCGATGATGAGCAGGTTGGGGAGCACGCCGCGGGGCCTGAAGCTACCACCGCTCATCGTCCCGCGCAGGTACTCTGCGCTCGATGGCCACGGTAGAGCCGGGCGCGGGGGCGACTCAGGAAGGGCGGCACCCGGGAGCACTGCCGAGCGTCGTCGTCATCGGTGGGCAGAAGTGCGGAACCTCGAGCCTGCACAGGTACCTCGACGCCCATCCCGAGATCGCGATGTCGGCCGACAAGGAGCTCGACTTCTTCGGCGGTCCGGGCTTCGCCAACTGGGACAGAGGCCTCGAGTGGTATCGCGCTCAGTTCTCACCGGAAGTACCCGTGCGCGGGGAGTCGTCGCCGAGCTACACGGCCTATCCCTTCGTCACCGGCGCCCCCCGTCGCATGCACGCGGTCGTGCCCGAGGCCAAGCTCATCTACCTGGTGCGCGACCCGATTGAGCGACTCCTCTCGCAGTACGTTCACATCACCGCGAGGGGCGCTGAGCCGCGTTCGCTCGAGAAGATCTTCGCCGACCGCCCGCCGGAGCACACGCCCTTCGTCACCCAATCGTGCTACTGGCTCCAGCTCGAGCAGTATCTCGAGCTGTTCGCGGCGGAGCGAATCCTCGTCGTCGACCAGGACGACCTGGGCTCCGACAGACTGGAGACCATGGCGCGGATCTTCCGCTTCCTGGGCGTCGACGACTCGGTCTCCTCGCCGGCCTGGGAGCGTCGGCTGAATCGCTCGAGCGACAAGCGCCGCCCGCGGCGTCTGCTCGGCGGGCCGGGGGGCCGCGCCGGCGTCCGTCTCCTCCGCCGTCTGCCCGAGCGGGCCGCCGCCCCGCTCCGCCCGGTCCTGACCCGGCCGATCGAGCGCCCCGCGCTCGATCGGGCCCTGCGCGAGCGCCTGGCGGAGGCTCTGCGTCCCGACGCCGAGCGCCTGCGCGCGCACACCGGCCAGACGTTCGCGACCTGGTCGCTCTAGCTCGGCCGGAGCCGAGTCGAGCCCCGCCGCGGTGATGTAGCTTGAGCCGCTTGGAGCCTCCGTTGCCCGGCTACCTCGCGCCGCCGCCGGTCCCAGCGCTGCGCCAGCTCGCCGGCTACGGCCGCGGCCTGACGAGCTGGCGGCCCGGCCCCGAGGCGCCGGCTGTCCTGATCTTCGCGCAGGGGCGCAGCGGCAGCACGCTGCTCGTCGAGCTGTTGAACTCGCTCCCCGAGGTCAGCTGCGAGGGCGAGATCCTCCAACGGCGGGTGGCGTTCCCGGCGGCGTGGGCCGAGGCGCGCCGCCGTCGCCACCGCGACGAGCTCTACGGCTTCAAGGTCAAGCCGCTTCAGCTCCTGCACCACCAGCGCGTGCCCGACATGGGCCGCTGGCTCGCGAGGATGCAGGGCCGCGACTGGCGCCTGATCCACCTCGAGCGCCGCAATCTCCTGCGGCAGGCCGTGTCGAACGTCGCAGCAGAGCGCTACGGCTACGGGCGCCGCGTCGGCGCCTCGGAACCTGTCCGGGAGCCGCTGCACGTCGACCCGGCCGTGCTCACCCACTGGATGGGCGTCCGTGCACGGTCGCGCGAGCAGGAGCACGCGGCCCTCCCGGACTGCCGCACGAGACGGTCTGCTACGAGGACGACCTCGGCGACCCCGTCAGCCAGCAGGCCGCGCTCGACCGCCTGGCGGCCGTGCTCGGCGTGGAGTCGGCAGCCGCAGCCCCGACCCTGCGTCCCGCCAACCCCGGACGACTGGCCGACACCGTCGCCAACTACGCGGAAATCCGGCGGGCTCTGAAGGGCGGTTCCTGGGAGCGCTACCTCGATCCGGCCTGAGGGCCGCTCTAGGCCGTCTGGCGAGCCTCGAACTCTGCGAGTCTCGCCTCAGCGTCCGTCAGTGCCCGATGAGCTTCGGCCAGGTCTCGCCGGAGAAGATCCTCGGCCCGCCTGCCGGGCGCCTCGGCCGCCCACGGTCGGAGAGCGGCTCGTCGATCCTCTTCGCCGGCGCGACCGTCAGGCGCCCGCATATCGGCTTCGACGGCGCGCGCGAAGTCCAACTGCTCTACCTGGTCTCGATCTCCGGTTGCCGCCGCACGGGCCAGTCCTCAGACGAATAGCCCAACCACGGCCGCCACGGCAGCCCAGCCAGCGATAGCTATCGCGACCCAGCTCACAACACCCCCTTCGACGGTTTTGCCCCCGCAATGCGCGAGCCGGGTGTCCTCCTGGACGAATGTTCGACTAGTTTCGCTAGCCGTTTCGCCAATCCCTCCTAGTACGCGCCCCGCGCCCGCACCACCACCGCGCCCGTCATGGCCAGCATCCGCAGATCCCGCCCGAGCGAGAGGTTCTCGATGTACTCGCGCTCGACGGCGAGCACCTCGTCGAAGCGCAGGTCGCTGCGCCCGTAGACCTGCATCGGACCGGTCAGCCCGGGCTTGACCGAGACCCGGAACAAAGCCTCCGGTCCGTAGCGACGAACGACGTCGAGCTCCTCGGGCCGCGGCCCGACGAGACTCATGTCGCCCTTGACCACGTTGAAGATCTGAGGGAGCTCGTCGAGGCTCCGGAGCCGCAGGACGCGCCCGAGCCGCGTGATCCGGGGATCGCGCGGAAGCTTGAACATCGGGACATCCTTCTCGAGAGGGGTGAGCGCCTTTCGCCTCGCCGCGGCGTCCGGGACCATTGTCCTGAACTTGTAGATCTTGAACGCGTGACCGTTCAGGCCCGCCCTTCGCTGGACGAAGAGACTCGGGGCTCCGCTCTCGAAGCGTATGGCGAGCGCGATCGCGGCCATGAACGGCAGCAGCACGATCGCCGTGGGCAGGCCGATCGCGAGGTCAAGCACGCGCTTGAGGAAGAGCGTCGACTGGGCGACGTCCGTCGTGTTGTACTCGACGAGCGGAAGATCGGCGACGTGGCTGAGGCGAACCGCCGTACCGAACATGCCGCGCACCGGCGGCACGACGCTCAGCTTGACCTCGTGGCGGCGGCAGAGCGCGACGAGGTCGGCGACCAGCGGCTCGTCGATCGACTCGGTGGCGAGGACGAGCCGCTCGAACCGGGGCTCGTCGAGCTCATCGGTCAGCGCCAGCGTGTGGTCCGGCGCCTCCCGCAGCGCCGCCAGAGAAGCGTCGTCCAGCTTTCCCACGACGCGCACGTGCATGTCCGGGAAGAGGTCGATCTTGCGCTCCAGTGCACGCGCCAGCGGCCCCGAGCCGACGACGAACACGCCTTCCGGGAGGGTCATCGAGCGCCACAGCGAGCGTGCGCCGGCGCGCATGATCGCCCCGCTGACCGCGACGACGGCCAGCAGCAGCCCGATGGCCGGAAGTTCCGGGGTGCCCGCGGGGGAGATCGCGAGCAGGCCGACGAGCGCGATCGTTCCGGTCGCCGCCCAGGCTCCGATCGAGGGCAGCTCGTCGACCGTGAGATGGTGGAGGACGCGGTCGTCGCGGTCGTAGAGCCCGTGCAGCTTGGCGAGGAGAAGCCACGCCGGGACGGCGGTCGCCGCCCAGAAGGCGGTGCCGAGCGGGTACTCGCCGGCGACGAGGGCGAGCGAGACGCTCCCGAGCATCGCCGCGAACGCGTCGGCGAAGGCGAGCAACCGCCGCAGGAGTATGTCGCGCCCCCGGCCGGCGTGGGTCAGCTCCGCCGAGTGTTGGCGCGCCTCGTGCGGACCTCCGGCGATTGCCTCGGGAGAGAACGGCGACGGACGCTCGAACGTGCTCACAGCGCCGAAGGTGGCGCCGCCGCTCGCTCGGTCAGCGCGCGGCACCGGTGGCGGTCCGCGCTCGCCGTCGGGGTCTACGCGAAAGCGCCTGGGAAGCGGTGGTGGCAAGGTGTCAGCCAGGCCTCTCGGCGTTGAAGCCGCATCTCGCGTTCTCGACCGGTGCGGGGTTGCGTGCGGCGGAGGGAAGTCGCTCGGTCATCGTCATCTTGAACCGGAGCACAAGAGGAAAGTAGTGCCGGTCGTCGCGCAGCTCGACGTACGTGGCGCCCGAGGGCCACTAGGCCGTTTCCGCGGACGTGCGCCGGCGCGCGTCTTCGCTCGCAGCCGCGAACGCGAGGCCGACGACGAGCCAGAGGACGAAGTTCCACGGGTTGACGTCGAGCACGTCGGTGCTCAGAGCTCGCGCTCCGAAGGCCACGAGCAGCGCTCCCGTAGTCAGAGCGAGCGCGCGATAGGCCGTGTGGCGCGCGGAGAAGCTTCGCCGGAGTGCAGTGGCGAAGATCGCCAGAAACAACCCAGTCCCGATGAGCCCCTCCTCGAGGAACAGCTTGAGCCAGCCGTTGTCGACGGTGGCCCTTATCTGTGCCTTCCTTCGCGCCTCTCGGTCGCCAAGCTCGAAGCCACTCAAGTCGTCGCGCTCGGCGTAGCGGCCGAAGCCCGGCCCGAAGACGATGTCGGGCACGGTGAGATCGCGCGAGTCGAGCGAGCCCTGGCCTCTTGGCGGTTGCGGCTCAGAGCCCTCGCTCTGTGCCTTTGTATCGGATCCAGGAGGCAGCGAGCCCAGTACGGCCCCCGACACGTGAGCCGAGGCGAGGGCGGTGGCCGGCGGCAGTCCGGCCCCGCCCTGTGCAGAGGCGGCAAGCGGGGGAACGGAGGGAAGGCCGAGCGGGTCGCCTCCCTGCTCCGGGAAGGTAGCGGCGGGAGTCGGGCCGCGGGTCACGCCAAAGGAGTCGAGGTAGTGAGTCTCGCCCTTCCGAACCTTAAAGATCTCGCCGCGCACCTTCGCACTAACCGCGCCCAAAGGCGCTGTCGCGGTCACCATCATGGGAGTCCACTGCTTGGAGCTCGAGACCACCTTCGGCGTGACGGGTCCGGAGAGCATCGTCCCTCGGGCGTCGAGGAAGATGATGATCGCTCGGCAGGGGCGACCGGCGCCGCGTGCCCGGCAGTGGCCCACCAGCGTGTAGATCTGGCCCGGAGAGATCGGCTCAACCTCGCTCTCCAGGAAGATCTGAGAAGCGCCACGGCCGTCCCGCCTGCGGCTGAGCCGAGCCGAGCGTTCCCCGTCCCGTTTGACCTCCGACGTAGCCACTGCGCGTGCCGAGGAGGAGGCGGTCCAGCCCGGCAGCCCGTTCCTCGCCAGACCCTGAGTCCCCCGCTGGGGCGAGGCGACCGCCGGCGGTAGCCCGAGCGGGTCGCCTCCCCGCTCGGGAAAAGCAGTCGCAGGACTCCGACCGCGGGTCAGGGCGAAAGAGTCGAGATAGTGAGTCTCCCCTTCGGGGACGTCGAAGATCTCTGCTCGGACTTCCGCGCTGACGGTACCGGCCGGAGCGCCGTCGGTCCTGGTCACGCGGGTCCAGCGACCGGGAACCGACATCACCGTAGGTCCGACCGGCGCCGAGAGCGGCCGCCCCCGCGCGTTGCGGAAGATCATCATGGCTCGACACGGTCGAGAGACGCGCTGCGGGCGGCAATGCCCTGTCAACGTGTAGGTCAGTCCCGGTTCGACCGCCGCCACGCTGCTCGCGAGGAAGATGCGCTGCCCGCCTCCGCCGTCCCGCTTGCGAGTGAGCCGAGCAGACTGCTGCCCGTCGCGACTTACCTCCGACGTGGCGACGGCGCTCGCCGAGGAGGAGACCGACCAGAGGGGTAGGCCGTTTCTGGCCTGGCTCTCGGCGACCTCGGTGCCTCCCCCACCGGTGAGCCTCGACCAGCGGTCGGCTCGCACGGTGGAGCTCATGTCTTCGCCGCTGGCGATGGTCGCCAGCGACCCAAGCGTGATGCTGACCGACTCACGGGTGGTCGGGATGGCCAGCGGTATGGCAAGCAGTCCCACAAGCGCAGCGCTCGCGAGGGCTACGAGCCGACGGCGTGGGAGGCCGACCACCAGCAGGTAGAGAAAGACGCCGGCAAGCGCGACGAAAGCCCCCCGAGAGAGCGTCAGGCTCACGACCACGCCGCAAGCCGTGACCGCGGCGAGCCCCGCGGCGCGGACTGCGGGTGGGCGCCCGCGGGAGGCGAGGCCCAGTACGACTCCGAGCAGGACCATCGACAGCCCGAGGTCATTCGGGTTGAGCAGGAAGGAGGTGTAGCGGGTTGCCGGCGTGCCGTCCGAGAGCGCGAAGCCGGCCCACGTTCCTCCCAGGACGCCGACAGCCTGCAGGATGACGCCGACCACGAGGAGGACGCCCGCGATGGCGGCGAAGCCGATCGCGGTCCGTTGTGAGCGCCGGTCGTAGGCGACGAACGCCAACGGCATGAACATGGTCCAGTTGACGACGCGGACGAGGCCGTATTCGACGGTCGCAGCCCCGGCGAGGGGAATGATCTGGAAGAGCGCAAAGGCGACGATCAGCCAGCGACCGCGCCCGAGCGGGCCGCGTTGTAGCGGGATCCGCCTGGCGACCACCAACAGGGCGACTGCCGCCGCTATGGCGAGCCTGAGAGCGGTGCCGAGCGAGGAGAAGGTGTTGAGGAAGGGCGCCAGCGGCAACGAGAGCAGCGCGAGCGCGAGCACGAGATCGAGCGGACGCCTCGGAATGAGGTCGCGGGCAGCGTGTAGTGGCATCGAGCCGGCCGATTGGGGTGACACGGCTTGAGCGGTTGGCGGATTCATGCGAAGGGTGGCCGAGTGTCGGCGGGTGACGGGTGCGCGACCGCTTAGCTCCTGTAGCCAGCCTCGGCCGTGCCTCCAGAGGCTAGACTGCCCGCGCCCGTGCGAGGTCGCACTCACCTGAGCGCTGCCCGACGGAAGCTTCAGAAGGCCCGGAAGCTCGCGACCGTCCTCGCGCATCCCTCGTACCGCCGGGCACTACGCCACAGGGTTGCGGCAGCCACCGAGCACCACTCCGTCGCCTTTGAGCACTGCTTTGCCACCGTCATCGACGTCGGTGCGAACAGGGGGCAGTTCAGTCTCTTCGCCGCCCGGCGCTTCCCTGCTGCCGAGCTGCACTGCTTCGAGCCGCTGCCCGAGGCGCGGAGCAAGCTGGTGCGTGCGCTAGGCCGAGATAGCCGGCGCCTGCACGTGTACGACGCCGCCCTCGGCGCGTCGAGCGGTCCGGAAACGTTCAACGTGTCCGCGAGCGACGACTCCTCCTCCCTGCTCGTCCCCACCACCACCCAGACGGCGACGTTCCCGAACACGGGGCTCGCCGAGCACAGGACAGTCGAGGTGGCTCGGCTCGATCGGGTCATCGCCCCGCAGGTGGTCACCCGGCCCTGCCTCCTCAAGCTCGATGTTCAGGGCTACGAGCTGGAGGTCCTGCGGGGCGCCGACGCCCTGCTCGAGTCGCTCGACGAGCTGCTCATCGAGTGCTCGTTCGTCGAGCTCTACGAGCACCAGCCGCTCGCCGGAGAGATCGTTTCCCACTGCGCCGAGAGGAGCTTTCGACTGGCGGGGATCTTCTCGCTGGTCCGCGACGACAGCGGGCGCTGCCTGCAGGCCGACTTCCTGTTCGTGAGGTCCGCCTAGAGGCGGCTTCCGACTCGCCCAGCGAGGAGCCAGACCCGCGTGCGACGCGTCGACCGCTGGTACCGTGGCGCTCCGTGCGTTCTCCCGGTCGATTGCGTCTTCTCGCACGGGTACGGCCGGCCGGGCCAGTGACTTCGAGGCCCGGAGGGGCCGTCGGAGTCGCCACGACGATCGGCCTCGGCACCGCCGCAGCAATTCCAATCGGCTTTGTCGCCGTCGCCCTCCCGCCGGCTGTCAAGGTCGTTCTGCTCGCGGTCGGAGCGATCAGCCTCACCGGCTGGGCCGTATGGCAGCTCCTGGTCCCCGCCCTGGGCCGTGCGCGTGGGTGGACAGAGGCGGCAAGCGGCGGGGTGGTAGTGGACGTTGTACTGCTCTGGCTCTTCATCGAGGCCAGCTGGACCGGCCTGTGGCGGGGACCAGGAGGTCTGCGAGTCGCCGACCTGCTCCTCCTCGGTCTCGCCCTCTACGGCTTGGTCGGCATCCGAACCGCCCCGCCGGCCGTCCGGCGAGTTCTCGCCGTCCTCGCCGGAGCATTTGGACTCGTCGTCCTAGGCGCTCTGCTCGCCGCCTTGGAGTCGGGAGCCAAGGCGACCGATGTGGAGGCCGTGGCCCGTGCCGGCTTTGCCATGCTGTTCATCCCGGCCGTCGTAGTGCGCTTCGTCCGGTCGGAGTGGCGGCTCGAGGCTGTGCTCCTCGCGACGGTCGTCTCGGTCGCCGTTGCCTCGATCGCCGCCCTCGGGACCCAGATCACCGGTGCCTGGATCCTGCCCTTCGCCGATGACTTCGGCGGTGCGCGCAGCTACGGGCTCTCCAATCACCCCGCCCTCTTCGGGATAGCCGCCGCGGGAGCGCTGCCGCTCGGGGTGGGGCTGGCGGTGACATCGCGCGGCGTCGTGCGCGTCGTGGCCGCGTTGTGCATACCGCTTCTGCTCGTGGGGACGGTTCTGAGCGCCTCGCGCGCTCCACTCGCGGCTGGGGCGCTCGCCGTCCTCCTCCTCGCTCTGGGCACCGGCGGGCGCCGTGGCCGGGTGGTTCTCGTGTCGGTGCTCGTCGCTATCGCGGCCGTCGCCGGCACCGCCTTCCCCGAGCGGCTGGAGAGGCTCTCCGACCCGAGCGCCCAGCGGAGCGCTTTGGCGCGCGTCGAGCTCGTGACCACCGCGATCGATGAAGTGGCGGCGAGCCCGCTCGTGGGCCAGGGCGCGAACACGATCAAGGGTGGCCGTGGCCTCAACCCAACCGACACATCCTGGGCGGGCGCCACCACCGGGCTGCGTGTCGGAGGTGGCAGCGGCGATCGCGAGGCCGGCACCCATAACCTCATACTCCAAAGCTGGCGTGCGCTAGGACTGGTCGGCCTCATCGGCACCTCGGCGGCGATCATCGTCGGCCTCGTCTGCGGTATCCGTGCGGCTCGCCGGGTCGGAGGTGGGCAGACACCTGCTCTCGCTAAGGCAGTGCTGGCCAGCGTGGGCGTCGTCCTTCTCTGCCTCATGGTCTTCGACGCAGTGTTCGAGCGGCAGCTCTGGTTGGGTATCGGCCTACTCTGCGCTCTCGGAGTCTCGTTGCCGGCTCCGCTCGCCGGCACGGCTCCGGCCGAGTCGGCGAGCGGAGAGCCGGGGGGCGCCCGGAGCCGGTTGCGGGCAGTCGACGCCGCGGGCTGACGAGGCGTGCGTTGGACCACGCGGTTAACGGCCGCACTCGCATTTGTCGCGCTCGCCGCCGCCACAGCGGTGGCCGTCTCGTTCGCGGCGGAGCCCGCGGGATTCGATGCGGCGACGGCGCTCGTACGCTACGAGCCCTTCGAGGGGCCGCTCGGAACCGGTCTCGGGGCGGCGGAAAGGCTCGTCGACCGGGCGCGTGTTGGTCGTGCTGTCGCCCGCAGACTCAACCGGGACCCACGAACGATCTTTCGCTCGGTGCGCCTGTCGACGGACCCGACGACCAGGGTCATTGCCATCACTGCGACGGCAGCCATCCCCGCACAGGCAAGGGCGCTCGCCAACGCCTACACGCGCGAGCTGATCTCCGACAGCCGCCTACAGCTTGTCGAACGGACGGTCGAGGCCCAACGATACCTCCGGTTCGTGCTGTCCGGACGCGGTCAGGGCAACCTGTCCGACGTCCGCCGTTCCAGTCTCCGACAAGAGCAGCGGTTGCTTGACGACTTCCTTGCCGAGGTGAGGGCTGGACGCAACCCTGTGCTCGTCCAGTACGCGCAGACGCGCGCCGCTCCCACCTCTCGCGTCGCTCTCCTCAGCGGTCTCTTGGCCACGGTCGGAGGGCTTCTTCTGGCCTTGGCGGTGGGGAGCGTCATGCGGCGGACGCCGTCGGACTCAGACGCGGACGACCCCTCGAGCGAGCATTTCGACGGGCCCCCATCTCGAGGCCGATCACAGACCCTGACGGGACCGTCCTCCTGAACGGAGGAGCCCCTGTAGCGGTGCGGCATAGGTTCAAAGCCTCCCGGGACCGACGGTGACCCTCCGGTCTCGACTGAGCCTTCCACGCTCCGGGGCCACCATCGGGGCGGTCGCCACCGGCCTCCTCCTCCAAGCCACCCTCGTCGTCAGCGGGGTCCTCGTCGCTCGGATGCTGGGCCCGGAGGACCGCGGCCAGCTCGCCCTGATGATGGTGTTCCCGCTCGCTCTCGCGCAGCTGATCGGGCTCGGACTCCCTCTCTCCGCGACCTACTTCATCTCCCGGGCCAGGGAGATCGCCGGGCCACTGACCAGATCGCTCGCCCCACTCGCTGCCGCACAGGCGGTGTTGCTGCTCGCAGTCCACGCCGGTCTCGTGGTCGCCGTGTTTGCCGACGGTGAGCCTTCGGCAAGTCGCGCCGCGTTCCTGACCCTGGTAGTGGGTCCCGTGGTCCTATGTCACTACTACGCCCTCGGCATACTGCAGGGGCAGGCACGGTATCGAGCCTTCAACCTCTGCCGGCTCGTGCCCTTCATCTCCTACGGAGTAGCCGTCCTGGCGATCTTCGCCACTGGCGGGGCCGACATCGAAGCCATCGCCGCGAGCTGGTCCGTGACCTACCTGCTTGGGGCCGTGGTCGCCGCGCTGGTCACCGCGCGAGGGTTGCCCTCCGGCCCCCCGGCCGCTGCTCCTCCACGGCGCGAGCTGGTGCGCTTCGCAAGCAAGAGCTTCGTGGGTTGGGTGTCCCCGGTGGACAGCTTCCGGATCGATCAAGTCGTGGTCGGCCTCTTCCTGTCTCCGGTGGCGCTCGGGCTCTACGTCACGGGGTTGGCCTTCACCAACCTGCCACGGTTCATTGCCCAGAGCGTGGGGGTCGTCGCCTACCCGACGGTGGCCGAGAAGAAGACGCCGGCCGAAGCGCGAAGGAGCATGTGGGCGTTCTTCTCGGGCACGGTTGCGTTCAGTGCCGTGACCGTGGCCGTGATCTGGGTGCTCGCCGATTGGCTCGTGCCGCTGCTCTTCGGTGCGGCCTTCGCCGACGCGGTAGGCCTCACCCGGATACTGCTCGTAAGTGCCCTCCTGCTCAGTGCGCGTCGCATCCTGACGGACGCGGCTCGCGGCGCCGGCTACGCTGGCCTGGGGAGCGTCGCCGAGGTCGTGTCCTGGGTGGTCCTCGTGCCATCCGTCGTACTCCTGGCGGCGAGCTCCGGCGCCGCCGGAGTGGCACTCGCGCTGGTCCTCGCCTCGGCGGTGAGCCTTGCTACGCTCGCCGCCGGTGTCGTGATCGGCGATCGGCGCGGCACGGCAACGATCAACTCAGCGGAGGGCCCGGCGACCGCATCCCCGCTCCCTCAATCGGCTGCGGACATCGACGCTTCGCCGCTCGGTCACCAAAGCTCGACATGACACAAGAGTCAGCTCCATCGACCGGGCCGCCGCTGCGCCCGACCACCCGACGGCGCAGACCGGCGAACACGAGCTTATGACGCTCGAGCGACCACTCGACGGGCTCAGCACCCGCGCCGGCACGCAGCCCGCGCTCGACCGCAGGGAGCGCGTGGCCTGCAACCTCTGTGGCGGCACGCGTTTCGGCGTCGTCTACCGGCACTGCCCCGACCGGCTGCACGGATTCTCGGGGGACCACCAGCTCGTGCGGTGTCGCGGCTGCGGACTGGGACAGACCAACCCCCGCATGGACCGCGAATCAATCGCGCTCGCCTATCCGCCCTCGTACGCGTCCTTTACCCGCGCCGAGCCTCGTGGAGGCGTGGTGAGACTCGTTCGAGAGACCGCACGAAGGCTCTACGAGGCGCGTTGGGGGCCGAGCGAGCTAGCCCCCACGTCTCCTACAGGCGACCGCGCCCTCGACCTCGGAACCGGTACCGGCGAGGCCCTCGCCGCCCTCGCCCGCGCCGGCTGGCAGGCGTGGGGCGTGGAGCCCGACGAGCAGGCGGCCGGCCTTGCCGCCCGGCACTCCGGTCTCGCGGACGATCGCCTCCTCGTGGCCACAGCCGAGATGGCCGAGTTCCCCGACGATTCCTTCGACCTCGTCGTGGCCTCGCACGTCATCGAGCACCTCCACGATCCCAAGGCGGTCCTGGAGAAGATCCACGGGTGGCTCGACGGCGACGGACGGCTCATCCTGCGCTGCCCGAACTTCGGCTCCCTGGAGCGACGTCTATTCGGTCGGTGGTGGTTCGCTCTGGACCTCCCTCGACACCTCTACCACTTCAGCCCCGCGACGCTCCGCCGGATGCTCGAGGAGGCTGGGTACAAGGTCGTGGGCTCTCGACCTCAGCTGCAAGGCATGACGCTGAGCGGATCGGTTCAGCATGTCGTCAACGCGCTCCGCAGCCGGCCCGGTGATTTCAGGATGAACCGTCTCCTCTACTACGTGCTCTTCCCCTTGGGAACCGTCCTTGTCCTCGTCGGGTGGTCGAGCTGTATCGAGTTCGAGGCTCGACCGGTGAGGCGTCCAGCATCGTGAGCGGTGCCTCTCCGCCTTATGCGCTCGAGACGAGTGCTGACGGCAGCCGCGGGACCCTCTCAGTGGTGGTTCCGGCCCATAACGAGGAGGCGACGCTCGCCGAGGTGGTGCGCAAGGTGGCAACCCTCTCGAGCCACCGCGAAACGATCATCGTCGACGACGCCTCGACCGACCGCACCGGGGAGATCGGACGGGAGCTGGCCGAGAGCGACCCCCGGGTGCACTACGTCCGTCACGAGCGCAACGCCGGCAAGACCGAGGCGCTGCGGACCGGGTTCGCCCTTACGACGGGTGACATGATCGTCCAAGATGCCGACTTCGAGTACGACGCCAACGAGATCCCAGCGGTGATAGAGCCGATCCTCAGCGGGCGCGCGGACGTGGTGTACGGATCGCGCTTCCTGGTGCGGCGGGCGACCCGGGTCCTCTACTTCTACCACTACCTGGCCAACAAGGCGCTGACGTTCGTCTCCAACGTCTTGACCAACCTGAATCTGACCGATGTGGAGACCGGCTACAAAGCGTTTCGTGGCGAGATCATCCGCAACATGATCATCACCTCGCAGGGCTTCGGCTTCGAAGTCGAGGTAACGGCGAAGATCGCAAAGCTCCGGTGTCCGATCTACGAGGTGCCGATCAGCTACTACGGTCGTACCTACGAAGAGGGCAAGGAGATCGGCTTGAAGGACGGCCTGCAGGCCTTCTGGTTCACCGTTCGGTTCAATCTCTTCTGCGGCCTGCGGTCGTCTACCGCCGCACGCCCGAGCTCGAGCGCATCGACCCGAGCCAGCCGACCGACCCGGGCGTGCGGACCGCGTGGATCCCGTGAGCCAACCCGCGGCGACCGACCAGCCCGGGGCTGGGGCGACGGACGCGGGAGTGGTCTACGTCGGCCGAGACCTCGAGGCGATGTCCTTCGCTGAGAACTACCACCGCTGGATCCTCGAGAGTCTCAAGCCGCAGCTCGGGACACGCTTGGTGGAAGTGGGAGCCGGCAGCGGTTCCTTCTCCGACCTCCTGCTCGACCACCCGGCCGACTCGCTCGCCTTGATCGAGCCTTCCGAGGCGATGCACCGGTTGCTCGCGGAGCGCATCCGAAGTCGCAATGACACGCGCGTCGAGACCTACCGCGCGACCTTCGGCGACGTGGCCGAGCGCCTCTCGTCGGACCTTCCGGACTCGATCATCTACGTCAACGTCCTCGAGCACATCGCCGACGACGTCGGAGAGTTGGCGCTCGTGCATCGGACTCTCGCCCCAGGGGGAAAGATCTTCATCTTCGTGCCGGCCCTTCAGTCGCTGTACGGCGCCTTTGACGAGCAGGTGGGACATCACCGTCGTTACACCAGGTCTGAGCTTGTCGACAAGTGCGAGCGAGCAGGCTTTCGGATTATCGACTCGCGGTACTTCGACCTTCTCGGCGTCCTTCCGTGGTGGGTGAAGTACCGGCTCTTGAAGTCGAGCGAGCTCGAGCCGAGGGCGGTCGCGGCCTACGATCGCTACGTGGTGCCTGCGGCGAGGAGACTCGAGGCGAGGCTAAGGCCGCCGCTTGGAAAGAACGTCCTCCTGATCGCCGAGAAGCCCTGACGCGGAAAGCGCGGGCGTCGCGTCGGGGCCGCGCCGGTCCCCGCGGCCTACGAGTGGCCTTCTTCGGCCTGATGCCGGCGGACAACGCGGCCACGCGGATCTTCTGCGTGCGTCCGCTCCCACGGCTGTGCGAACAGGGCATCGAGGGTGAGAGCTTTCCACCCTCCTCACCGGCGGTTTTCCACCGTCTTCGATCACCGCGCCGCCGTCTGCGGCCACTCCTTGCCGCACTCTACTGGTACGCCATCGTGCTGCCGGCGCGTCTCACCCAGCTGCCGCGCGCCCTTGCCTGCAACGTGATCTTCGTGCAGCGCGGGCTCCTGCGCTATCACTCGCGGCCCGTGCTCGAGGCGGCGCTGTGGCTGATCGGCCGGCGCCTGCTCGGGCGTCGGCTCGTCTACCACCTCGATGATGCCCTGTACGCGGTGGCTCCCAGTGAGCGGATCGCCCAGCGCTGTCGCCACGCCGACGTGGTGCTCACCGGCAATGCGGACATCGCCGCCTTCGCTCGCGCAGCCGGCGGACGGGTGAAACGGCTCGACGGCTGGGTCGAGACATCGCGGTACAGGCCAAAGCGCCATCACGACCGACGTCCCGTCGTCATCGGCTACACCGGCACCTTCCCCGAGCATCATATGGGCCCGATCGCCGCGGCTCTGCGCGAGGTGTGTGGCGACGGTCGCGCCCGCGTCCGCGTGGTCAGTCGCGACCCGTTCGAGGTCCCTGAGCTCGAAGGGTTGCTCGAGTGGGAACGCTGGGTGCCGGAGCGGGAGTTCAGCCTCTTCGAGGACTTTGACATCGGCGTGATGCCGCTCGAGGACAGCGAATACAACCGCGCGAAGGAGGCCTACAAGATCAAGGAGTACATGGCCGCCGGCTTGCCGGTGGTCTGCTCGCCGGTCGGGCACAACCTCGCGGTCGTCGATGATGAAGTCGATGGGCTCCACGCCGCGACGGATCGCGACTGGGTGCGGCAGCTCTCTCGTCTCGTCGAGGACGTCGAGCTCCGAGCGTCGCTCGGAGCCGCCGGGCGGCGAACGGTCGAGCAGCGATACGAGGCAGGGCGGCAGACGCAGCGGCTGGGCGAACTACTCTGGGAGGTTGCGCAGGGATGAACGGCGGGCCGGTGCCGGCCTTCCCCGCGACGCGGTTGGCACCCACCACGCACTGCTGTACGGAACCTTCCTGGCGGGCAGCCCTCGCGGTGGCGGGCCGACATCCGAGAAGAGGACTCCGCCCAGGCCGTCTTTCTCCGCTCGCTCACGCGTAACCTCTTGCGAGGTGCCGTAGCGGATCACAGGTTGTTCGAGCCTTGCCCCGAAGAGCGGATAGTCCAAGGTCTCCTCGCCACCCACGAGACCGATCGGCGTGCCGTCCGGTACCCGGCGGTTCAGGAAGTTCACGACGTTCACAACATCGGGACGAGCCTTCGCCTGCTGCTCGACGCGCCCGAGTCCGAGGGCTTTCTGACTTGGGTTGGCGCTGAGCACGGAGCTCTCGACCTGCTTGAGGAGAGAAGGCACCAAGCCAACGAGCGACACGCCGACCGCAACCCACGCGAGCCGGGATCGCAGGGCGAGCAGTCCGAGGAGAGGAGCGGCCAGCACGATGAGTGGGTTGGCGTGCCGAGGGTTCCAGGGCCCCCATTCGAGGACATAGGCGTAGGTGACAAGAGAGACAACCGCCGTCAGCGCGAGCAGACGGCGTGGTCGAGGGACGCGGCGAATGAGCAGTACCGCTATGACCAGCGGCGCGAACAACAGCAGACCGACCGGTCCAAGGCCGGTCGAGTCCTCGTTGACCTCGGTGTCGACTCGGAAGGCGAACCATCTCGACGCGCGAAAACCCTGGCACGTCGGGCACGGTGGAACCCGCATATCTCCGAACACAGCCTCGAGCGGCCGCTGAGGTGCCGTCTTGAGCGGCCCCAGTTGGATCCCCGGCAAGTCGACGACATGCCAAGCCACTCGGAGAGTGTTCGCGGGCAGCGGGCTCTCGCGGTCCGTGATCCGACTGATCGAGCCGAAGAGAGTGCCTTCGTTGACGAAATTCTGCCCGTAACCGAACGACGCGAAGGCCAGAGCACCGACCGCGGCACAGCCCGCGCCGAAGGCCACAAGGCGCGGGGGCGGGCGAAAGGCCCATAGGGCGGCGCACACCAGCAGGCCGAGGGCGGGGACCGCTAAGAGCGCAGTGCCCTTGGTCCCGAAGGCAAGCCCGGCGGCCATCCCCCCGATCACCAGGTCTCCGCGCGAGCGATCGCGTATGCCTCGCACGCCGAAGACGGCCGTAGCAGCGACGAAGAAGGCGACGATCAGGTCGTTGTGCGTGGACGAGCTCTGCAGGATCGGCTGCGGTAGGACGACGTAGAGCGAGGCGGCGAAGAGCGCGGCGGGGCGAGAGAGGTCGAGCAGGCGAGCTCCGAGGAACACGAGCAGGCCGATGCCGATGAGGATCGACCACTGAACGAGCTGCGCGAAGAGATCGACGCCGGCCAGCGCCATCGTCCAGGCTTGAAGCAACTCACCGTTGGGTGGGGACAACAGCTGACGAACGGTCCCGCCGGGAAAGTGGAGTGCACTGTCGTACTGCAGCCAGTAGGCGATACGCGAGAGGTGATAGGTCATCGAGTCCAGACTGTTGGGCGCGATGACGAGCGCCTGAACGAACTGGACCGCCAGCGCAGCACAAGCGAGCGCGGCGGCTGTTGCGACTGCCCGGTGCGCGCGCACGCAACCGAGGATCGTCGAGAGGCCGGGAAGGCGCCACGGCCCGCGAGGAATCGGACGGCCAACCGCGTTCCATGCGACCACCGCCGCAGCCGCAAGCAGAAGCTCGGCCAGGAGGATCCCCGGAGCGGTCAGGGCCCTCAGGACGGAAAGAGCCGAGAGTACGATCACTATCTCGGCGCTCGCGGTGATGAGAGCGGCCGTGACGAGGGCGGCCCGGCCCCTGATGCGCAACATCAAGGGGACGGCCAGCGCGACGACGGCGAGCAGCCCCGTGCCCACGGCCAGCGCTACCAGGCCGCGAAGCGTGGGGAGAGGGAGGAACGAGCCTCCGTTGGACGCCACGCCGATCGCGGAGGCTGCAAGTCGCGCCATGAGGCGATCCAGCGTATCTTGTGGGCACTCCGTGTTCATCTGCGGGCTCTGCGTTTCTCACCCATCGTGAACACGCTCGCCGTCATCCACTACCCCATCTACGGTGGCCCACATAATCGGCTCGCGCTGCTCGGGCCGATACTGAGGGAGCATGGAGTCTCGACCACGGTCGTGCTCCCGGACGGGCCGGGTAGCGCGCCCGAGCGAATGCGGGCCGCAGGGCTCGAGGTGGTGCAGATGCCCCTCCGTCGACTGCGCGCTCGCCTCGACCCGAGGTTCCATCTGGGTTTCGTTCGCGGCCTGCGGACCGACATCCGCGCTCTGCGTCAGCTGATCCGCGACAGCGAGATCGACCTGCTGGTCATCGGCGGCCTCGTGAACCCGCAGGGCGTGTTCGCCGCGCGCGCCGAGGGTGCGGCGGTCGTTTGGCAGATCGTCGATACGCGGATTCCCCTGCTCCTGCGCGCGGCGATGATGCCAGCCGTCGATCGGCTGGCCGACGCGGTCATGTTCGGAGCGGAGGGTCTCGTCGGTCTACATCCGGGAGCGCGACATCTCCGGGTACCGACAGCGGTCTCGCGTCCGGCGGTGGACACGACACGGTTCGTGCCCTCGGAGGATCGCCGCCGGACGGCCCGCGAGCACTTCGGCGTTCCGCATGACGCCCCGCTGGTCGGGACCCTGGCCAACGTGAACCCCCAGAAGGGAATCGAGCACTTCGTGCGCGCGGCGGGGGCGGTCGCGCGTGCGCGACCCGACGCCTGGTTCCTCATCATCGGTGAGCGCGACGCCAACAACCCTCGCTACCTGGCCCGGATCGACGCTGAGATCGGCGACGCTGGTCTGGGAGAGCGCATGCTCTTCGCCGGGGCGCGCTTCGACGCTGAGACGCTTCTCCCGGCCCTTGACGTCAAGCTCGTGACGTCGGTTCCGAACTCCGAGGGAACGACCACGACGGCGATGGAGGCGATGGCGTGCGGGGTGCCCGTCGTCGCCACCCGCGTCGGGGCCGTCGACGAGGTCGTCGAGGACGAGCTGACCGGGTTGCTCGTCCCTCCGCTCGACCCTGCGTCTATCGCGCGCGCCACGCTTCGGTTGCTCGAGAACCCCGACACACGAGCGGCGATGGCTCGGGCGGGCCGCACGCGGGTCGAGGAGCGCTTCGGTCTCGCGCGCTCCGTGGAGCTTCAGCTCGAGATCTACGAGCGCGCACTGGCGCACAGGACGGCGCGCGGGAGCAAGTAGGAGCTAGAGCGGGGACCCCGCGCGTGGACTGGGTGCGCACCCGCGACCCGAGATAGCGCCGGTAGCATCCGCCGCTCATGCCCCGCGCCCTCGTCACCGGCATCACCGGGCAGGACGGCTCCTACCTCGCCGAGCAGCTGCTCGATCGCGGCTACGAGGTGCACGGCCTCGTCCGCCGCTCGGCCAGCTTCAACACCGACCGGATCGACCACCTCTACCGCGACCCGCACGAGGAGGACGTGCGGCTCTTCCTCCACCACGGCGACCTCTCGGAGGCGGGCCGTCTGGTCAAGCTGATCTACGAGCTCCAGCCCGACGAGATCTACCACCTCGGCGCCCAGAGCCACGTGCGCGTCTCCTTCGACATCCCCGAGTACACGGCCGACATCACCGGCATGGGAACGGTGCGGCTGCTCGAGGCGATCCGCGAGTCGGGCGTCGACACGCGCTTCTACCAAGCCTCCTCATCGGAGATGTTCGGCGCCGCGCCGCCGCCCCAGTCCGAGGCGACACCTTTCCACCCTCGCAGTCCCTACGGCTGCGCCAAGGTCATGTCGTTCTGGCTCGCGGTCAACTACCGCGAGAGCTACGGCATGTTCTGCGCCAACGGGGTGCTCTTCAACCACGAGTCTCCGCGCCGGGGCGAGACCTTCGTCACGCGCAAGATCACGCGCGCGCTCGCGCGCATCAAGGCCGGCCTCCAGGAGCACCTCTACCTCGGCAACCTCGACGCCTGTCGCGACTGGGGCTACGCGCCCGACTACACGGACGCGATGTGGCGCATCCTCCAAGCCAATGAGCCCGAGGACTTCGTGATCGCCACCGGGGAGACGCACTCCGTGCGCGAGTTCCTCGCGCACGCCTCCGAGCATCTCGACCTCGACCCCGACGAGTTCGTGCGCATCGACGAGCGCTACTACCGCCCGGCCGAGGTCGACGTGCTGCTCGGCGACGCCGCCAAGGCGCGCGAGCGTCTCGGCTGGGAGCCGACGGTCACCTTCGAGGAGCTCGTGCGGCTCATGGTTGACGCCGACGTCAAGCTCCTCGACGACCAGCTCTCCGGTCGGGCGGTGCGCCTCAGCGAGTGAGCGCGCGGCCCGCCCGGCGCTCCGCGGAGGACGGAGCAACCACCTCGTAGAGGAGCTCCTCGAATCGCTCGGCCATGCCGTGCGGGGCGAAGTGGGCGCCGGCGTAGGCCGCCGCCGCCCTTCCCCGTCTCTCCCGCTCGGCGCCATCGGCGAGCGCCTGGGCGACCCGCTCCGGGAGACGCTCGGGATCGGCGCTGTCGACCGTCCAGCCGCCGCCGGAGGACTCGACGATCCTGGCCACCTCGGAGGCGGGCTCGACCGCGGCGACCACCGGGATCCCGTAGGCCATGAAGTTCATGAGCTTCGACGGCAGGTTGAACTCAAGGAGACCCGGTCGCTGGGTGACCACTCCGAGGGCGGCGAGGCGGAGCTCCTCCTCGAGCCTCGCGCCGGAGACAAGGCCGAGCATCTCCACCCGGTCGCTGCGGATCGCCGCGCGGACCTCATCGGCCGCCACGCCGTGCCCGGCGATGAGGAGGCGCGCGCCCAGGCGCTCGAGCTCGGTCGACTCCTCGAAGCGGCGAACGTACTCGGGCAGTCCCTGGGAGAGCCCGACGTTCCCCATGCTCAGGACTCGCGGGCCGGCGTCGTTCGAGCCCGGCGGAGGGGGGATCGACGCCGAGGGCCGGCGCGTGGAGGGGTTGTAGATCCGCGCGATCTTGTCCCTCGGCACGCCCTTCGCTCTCAGATTGTCGGCGAAGGCCTCCGAGATCACGACGACGCGGTCGGCGGAGCGGTAGGCGGCGCGCTCGAGCTGCCGTGCCGTGGCGAGCACCCGCCCGGGCTTGACGAGCTCGGTCGACACCGCGCCCTCGGGCAGGATGTCCTGGAGCCAGAGGACCCACGGGCGCCGGCGCACGGCCGCGTTCGCCATCGCGGGCGCGAGGGCCGGAAAGGACGGCGACACGGCGACGACGACGTCGGGAGTCGCGAGGGCGGGGATGGCGAGCGTCTGGCTGGCGGCGAAGCTCAGCTCCTGGAGGAGGCGCCGAGCGGCGGTGCCACGGCCCACGGCGAGCGGCAGCCGCAGCACGCGGATGCCGTCGCGCTCCTCCCGGTACGGGCGCCGGCTCTTGCCCCAGTCGGCGGCCGGGTAGTGCGGATGCGAGGTGACCACCTCGACCTCGTGACCGCGGTCGCGCATGGCATGGGCCCAGACCGTGCTCACCGGCCCGATGCCGGTCGGCACGGGGTCGTAGTAGATGCTCCAGAGTTGGATCTTCAGCGGTCGCGCCACGGCCGAGCGGCGCATGCTGACAGAGGCCGGTCGCGGGATCGGGTTGAGCGTGGGCCGCCGGTATCGTCGGGGGCATGCCGTCGCCCGTCAAGCGCCCAACCCGCTGATGTCCTACCCCGACCCGCGCTTCTGGCAGGGCAGGGCGGTCTGCGTCACGGGCGGCGCTGGGTTTCTCGGTCAAGCCGTGGTGAGCCAGCTCGAGGAGCTCGGCGCGCGGGTACGGGTCGTGCGCTCGGCCGAGTACGACCTGCGCACCGCCGAGCAGGCGCGCGCCGCCGTCGAGGGGCAGGAGATCGTGCTCCACCTCGCCGCCCGTGTCGGAGGCATCGGCTTCAACCGCCGCAATCCCGGTCCGCTCGCCTACGACAACCTCACCATGGGCACGAACGTGTTCGAGCAGTCGCGCCAGGCCGGCGTGGGCAAGCTCGTCGCGGCCTGCTCGGTCTGCGCCTATCCCAAGCACACGCCGGTGCCGTTCTCGGAGGACGACCTGTGGAGCGGCTACCCGGAGGAGTCGAACGCTCCCTACGGGCTCGCGAAGAAGATGCTGCTCGTGCTCTCCGACGCCTACCGCCGCCAGTACGGGTTCGACTCCTGCGCGCCCGTGATCGCGAACCTCTACGGCCCGAACGACAACTTCGACCTCGAGGACTCGCACGTGGTCGCGGCCATGGTGCGCAAGTTCGTCGAGGCGGCCGAGCGCGGTGAGGACCGCGTCACCCTGTGGGGCTCCGGAGCTCCGTCACGCGAGTTCCTCTACGTGGACGACGCGGCGCGCGCCCTGATCCTGTGCGCCGAGCGTCTGGAGGGCTCCGAGCCGATCAACCTCGGGACCGGGACCGAGACGCGGATCCGCGACCTCGCCGAGACCATCAGACGGTCTGCGGGCTTCGAGGGCGAGATCGTCTGGGACGCTTCCCGCCCTGACGGGCAGCCCTCGCGCTACCTCGACGTCTCTCGGGCGCGCGAGCGGATGGGCTTCGCTGCCGAGGTAGGCCTCGAGGAGGGGATCGAGCGCACGGTGGAGAGCTTCCGGGCGTAGGGCGCTCTCGAGCTCTGGGCGGAGAGTCGTAGCTCTTGTACTACGGTGAATACCGTGTCCGAGCTCGTATCCGTACGCGAGCTGCGCAACCAAACCAGCGCGGTGTTGAGGCGCGTCGAGGCAGGCGAGCGCCTGCGCGTGACGGTCGACCGGCGCCCGGTCGCTGAGCTGATTCCCCTCCCGCGCCGAGCAAGGTGGGTTCCCGCCCACGCCGCGTGGTCGATCATCGACGGGGCGCAGGCGGATCCGGCGCTGGCCAAAGAGCTACGGCGCGCACTTCCGGACACGATCGAGGACCTGCAACGCGACTGATCCTCGGCACCTCGGTGTTCATCGCCGAGGTGCAGGGGCGACCGCTCAGCCAGCGGTCCGAGGGAGAGGGCCCGGTCTCGCTCATCACCGTTGGCCGAGCCGTAGCTCTCGTTCACATGGCGGGCGAACAGCGAGACTCGCGCGCGGCACCTGGCGACGCTGGGACGCGTCTGCGAGGCCTTCGCGGGACTCGAGATCGACGAGCAAGCGCCGCGCCCTTCCCGACCTGTCGGCCGACCTACGCCAAGCTCAGCTCTCCCGCCGCCAAAAGATGCCGGTGTGATCGATTTCCTGGATCGGCTCGTTGACTCCGTGAGCCGCGCGATAGTCGTCTACCGCACGGCGACACGAAAGTAGATCGCCGTAGTCATCGACGATCAAATAACCACCGACCGAGAGGCGCGGATACAGGTGCTCGAGACCCTGCATCGTCGACTCGTAGAGATCGCCGTCAAGCCTTACGACAGCCCAGCGCTCGTTGCTCGTCGTAGGCAGCGTGTCACGGAACCACCCCTTCAGGAAGCGGACCTGATCGTCGAGCAGCCCGTAGCTTGCGAAGTTGGAACGTACCCGCTCGAGGGATACTGCCAACGTATCGATGGTGTGATGCTCGTCACCGGCATCCACGGGGTAACTCTCGGGGTTCGGAGGCGGCAGACCCTCGAAGGAATCCGCGGCCCAGACGCGGCGATCGGTGACGCCATGAGCCTTCAGCACCGCGCGCATGAAGATGGCGGATCCACCCCGCCACACCCCTGTCTCGATGAAGTCGCCGGGCACGCCCGTGTCCAGGACGTCCTCCATGCACCGTTGAAGGTTGTCCAGGCGCTTGAGCCCGATCATGGTCTCGCCCACGAACGGCCAAAACCTCCCTTCGGCCACCGCTGCCGGGTCCGCCCGCTTCACGACCTCGATCTCGCGCCGGCCGGGGGCCGTGGAGACGGCCTGCTTTAGGAGTCGCAAGACTCGCCGCGGCCGTTCGACACGCACGTAGACGTCAGTGTGGAGGCCGAGCAGATGCCGCTTGAGGAGATCGAGGTACGCCGACGCGTCGATGCCTTCGGTCTCGGTCAATCTGTGCGGTGCGGCGCTCATCAGAGAAGTATAAGCACCGGGCGGAGGCGCGAACGGGGCGGGCGACGCACCTCGATTCCCAACTCGGAGGGCACTACCACCACATCCGTGGAGGCGATGGCCTGGGGGGTGCCGGTGATCGCCACGCGCGTTGGGGCGGTCGACGAGGCCCTACCGGCACCCTCCCTTCGCCGCCCCACGCGCCGCTCGGTGCGCCAGGGCCCGCTCGTACGTTCGCCCTGCAGGGCAACCGAGGCTCAGCACGGGTTACGCTCGCCCGCACCGTGCGCTTCCTCGCTCTGCTCATCCTCACCGCCACGGGGGCGTTGCTCGCTTTCGTCCTCCTCGGTCAGGACCCGCGCGGGTCCTCGGCCGTAACCGACGGGGAAGCCGGCGCGCGCGCAGCCCAACCCCCCGAGCTCCCCGCCCACGCCGTCGCCGCCTGGGAGAACAACAGGATCAGCACCGGCGGGCTCGACCTCCTCCGCGCAGGCGGAGCGTCCCTCTACCGCCTCAACATGGTCACGAGCTGGGTCGACTGGGACGGCGACGGGCGCACGACGCGCCACTACGACAGGATCGTGCGCGAGGCGGCGATCCGCGACGTCACCCTGCTCCCGGTGCTCATGCGGCTGCGCACGATCCAGAATCCCGAGCCGCCGCGCACGCCCGCCGAGTACGCGCAGTGGCGGGCGCGGGTCGGCTTCTTCGCGTCCCGCTACGGGGCCGAGGGCGAGTTCTGGCGCGAGCATCCCGAGCTCCCCTACCGCCCGATCCGGGTATGGGAGGTCTGGAACGAGCCGAACTACCGGCCGTTCTGGGGCGGGCGTCGTCCGGACCCGGTCGAGTATCGCCGGGTCCTCGCCACGGGTCGCGCAGCGCTGCGGGCGGCCGATCCGCAGGCGCGCATCGTCGCGGCGGGCCTCGCGTGGCGCCACGACGGCGGGCGCTACCTGTCCTCCGTGCTCCGCGGCGGCGGGGCGTGCCTGCTCGACGCCGCGGCCATCCACCCCTACGCGAACTCGGTGTCTCAGTCGGTCGGCTACCTCGAGCGGGCGCGCGCGATCCTCGATCGCCACGGCGCCGGCGAGGCCCAGCTGTGGCCCACCGAGGTCGGTTGGCGCGTCGCGCGGCCCGGTCGCTTCGCCGTGCCGACCGAGGCCGAGCAGGCGCGCCGTCT
>JBPCMT010000063.1:0-8717 GCA_051001995.1 Thermoleophilaceae bacterium | reverse complement strand
CTCGCCGCCGCGCCACTGGGGCTGGCCCCGGAGGGCAGCCTGCTCGCTGCGATCGTCGGCTCGGTCGGGCTGGCGCTGGTCCTCGCCGGCTGGTCCTTCCCGCTGCGGGGCCGGGCCCTGCTGTGGCTTGCACTTGTCGCTTCCGTGCCGCTGCTCGAGCCGTGGCGGGCGCCGGCGCTACTCGCGGGCGCACTCGCCGGCTACGCGGTCTTTACCGTCTTCCTCTGGGGCACGCTCTACTACCGCCTTAGGACCGGCGCCCCCTGGAACAACTTCCTGCGCTTCTGGCGCCTGGTCCTGACGAACTCGGACCCGACCAGCGGAAACGCGCTGGAGCAGGTTCCGAAGCTCGTGATGGCGCTCGCCGCCGGAGCGCTCGTGGCCGAGGAGCCGACCGGCGGCTCGCTCGCACAGGTCGCGGCCACGGCTCTCCTGGTCGCGGCGCTCGGGGCGCTCGCCTGGCGCGCGTTCGCGCGCGATCGCCTGCCGACCTACCCCCGCCGCTCGGCCCCCACCGTGCCCGGCCCGGCGCTGGCCCGCCGCGTCTACGTGATCGTGGTCGATGGGCTGAATCGCGAGCGGCTCTGGCAGGCGGACGCACCGGTCATGGACCGCCTGGCGCGAGAGGGCACCGAGTACCTGGCCGTGGAGCCCGCCTATCCGGCGCGGACGGTCGTCTGCTTCTCGTCGATGCTGACCGGCGCCAGCCCGGCCGAGCACGGCATGCGGTCGAACTTCGCGCCTCGCCTCGGCGTGCGGAGCGAGTCGATCTTCGACGTCCTGCGGCGCTCGGGAAAGCGCGGCCGCGTCGTGGGAATCGCCCACCTCCTCGATCCGTTCGGGCCCGAGGTCGTTCGCTCGGTGACCTCGGTCCAGCCGACCGCGGAGATCGACCGCTCGCTCGTGCATGCGGCGCGTGAGGTCGTGGAGGACGAAGACCCCGACCTGCTGGTGCTCCAGCTGCTCGCCGCCGACCAGCTCGGCCACGTCCGCGGCACCCGCAGCCGCGAGTACCTGGCGCAGGTCGCCGACACCGACCGCCACGTGGGGGGGTTCCTCGAATGGCTGGCCAAGCGCGGGAAGCTCGACGACGCGACCGTGGTCCTCATGGCCGACCACGGCCAGGGTCGCGGCATCGGTGGTCACGGCCACCTCGATTGGGGAGAGTCGCCGGTTCCGTTCGTGGTGTGGGGGGAGGGAGCGACTCCCGGCGCCGTGAGCGACGAGCCGCGCTCTGTACTCGAGCTCGCTCCGACGATCGCCGCGCTGCTCGGCGTCGAGGCGCCGGAGGCGGCGCGCGGGCGGCCGCTCGTGCCGGCGCTCGACCCGGCGATCGCGGCCTCGCCCGCCGATCGCGTCTTGGCGATCGTGCTAGCTCGCGACGAGGAGGCGACGATCGCCGACGTCGTCGGAGGGCTGCCGAGCGAAGCATGCGGCGCACCCGTCGATGCAGTGGTGATCGACGACGGCTCCCGCGATCGAACGCCGGAGCTGGCGCGTGCGGCGGGCGCTGATGTCGTCTCCCACGAGCACTCCTGTGGAGTGGGGGCGGCGCTACGGACCGGGCTCGAGCACGCGCGCGACCGCGGCTACGCGGCGGCCGTCTACCTCGATGGCGACGGCGAGTACGACCCCGCCGATTTCGCGCGGCTGCTCGACCCGATCGCACGCGGGCGTGCGGAGTATGTGCTCGGCTCGCGCTTCCTCGGCCGCCGCGAGGGGATGAGCTGGCACCGCGCGCTGTCGAACCGGGGCGCGAGCGCGATCGTGGGAACGCTGATCGGGAGCGTGGTCTCGGATGCCCAGACCGGCTACCGCGCGTTCGGCCGTCGCGCGCTCGCCGCCGCCGAGATCGCCCACGACTACAACTACGCGCAAGTGCTGACGCTCTCGCTGTGGGGCGCCGGCATCGTGGCGGTCGAGGTGCCGATCTCCTATCGCCGCCGCGGCGCCGGGCGCTCGTTCGTCCGCTACCCCGAGTACCTACGGCGGGTGGCGCCGGCGGTATGGGCCGCGTGGCGTGCAGCGGTCCGGGCGCGTTCGAAGAACGCCAGCGCGAGCAGCGCCGCGACGCCCCCCGTCAGCGCGTACGGCAGCGCCGAGTCACCGTAGAAGGGGAAGACGACCTCGAGCGGCCCCCACGGCGCGTCGGGGCGGTCGATGGCGAGTGACGCTCCGCCGAGGCGGACGTCGAGCCAGACCCAGACCGACGCCGCCACGCCGACCGCCGCCAGCGCCAGTCCGGTGCGCGGGAGGCGCACCAGCCCGTACGCCACCAGCGGCACGGCGAGCGGCATGCCGGCGAGCAGGTGGCGCGCCGGGAACCAGAAGCCGTACATCGTCGGCGCGAGGAACGCGGCGACGAGGAGCTGCGCAAGCGCCGCGGCGCCGCAGAGCAGCAGGGTCCGGCGGGCTTGCTTGTCGGGCGCCGCCGCGAGCTGGTCGCCGCCTTCCCGGGCAAGCGCCCGGTACGCCAGCCACGCCCCGGCCAGCGCGAGCGCGAACACCGGCGCCCAGCGCAGCAGCCCGTAGTCGCGGTCCAAGACCAGGGCCACCAGCCGGTAGGCGCGTTCCAGGTAGCCGAGCGGGAACGACGCGTCGGTCGCCGTCTCGCCCTCGAAGTCAGCCGCGTAGGGAGTGGGACCGCCGTACAGCGCCTGGTTCACCAGCACGTAGGCAATCGCGCTCATCGCCACCAGCCCCACCCCGGCGATCGCGACCGCGCGTCGCCCGCCGGCCCGCACGGCGCGGACGGCGAAGACGCCGATCACGAGCCCGGCCGGCGCGAACTTCGTCCCGAGCCAGGGCAAAGCCCCGAGCAGCGCCGCGCATCCGAGCCCCGCGGCCCACGATGGCGGCCGCTCCGCGAGCCGCAGCGCCAGCAGCGCCGCCCCGGCCAGGGCGGCGCCCGCCGCGAGCTCCGGATAGACGGCCGTGCCGTAGGCGAGCAACGGCGGCGACACGCCGACCGCGAGCGCCGCGAGCAACGCCCACCGATCCGCGACAAGCCGGCGCGCGAGCAGGTAGGCCAGCGCGCCACACACGGCCGCGATCATCGCCAGGAAGAGCTCCACCGCGACCGGCCCCCCGAGCACGAGCGCCGGCGCGATCAGGGTCGGGAACCCGGCGCCGTGCGGCTCGTGCAGAGCCCCGTCGCGCGGGGCGCCGTGCATGTCGAGGTCGTAGGGGTAGAAGCCGGCGTACTCGCGCGCGGCGTGGTCGTCGAGCACGTCGAGGTCGCCGTCCTCGACCAGCGAGCCCGCGGCCAGCAGGTAGTGGGGCTCGTCGCCGCCGTAGTCGGACGCACCGAAGGCGTCGAGGCCCAGCGTCGACGCGTAGAGCGCCAGCAGCGCGACGAAGATCGCGACGGCGCGGCCGGCGGGACGGGACACGGCGCGGCGCGTCAGGCCCCGAGCGCCCTGGCGATGATCATCTGCTGCACCTCGTCGGTGCCCTCGCCGATCGTCAGGATCTTCGCGTCGCGGTAGAAGCGGCAGACCGGGTACTCCTCGATGTAGCCGTAGCCGCCGTGGATCTGCACCGCCTCCTCGGTGGCGCGCACCGCGAGGCGGCCGGTCTTGAGCTTGGCCTGCGTGGCGGCGAGCGCGTAGTCGCGGCCGGCGTCCTTGAGCGCCGCGGCGCGGTAGGTGAGCAGTCGCGCCGCCTCGATCTCCGTCGCCATGTCGGCGAGCTTGCCCTGGATCGCCTGGAAGCGCGAGATCGGCTGTCCGAACGCGCGCCGCTCCTTCGCGTAGGCGAGCGCCTCGTCGAGCGCGCCCTGCGCCAGCCCCACGCCCATCGCCGAGACGCTGATCCGGCCGCCCGCCAGCGTCTCGAGGAACTGCCGCAGCCCGCCGCCGCGGCGGCCGACGAGGTTGCCGGCGGGCACGCGGCAGCCGTCGAACGCCAGCGGCCGCGTGTCGGAGGCGTTCCAGCCCATCTTGCGGTAGGGGGCCTCGACCGAGTAGCCGGGGGTACCGTTGGGGACGAGGAAGTTCGAGATCTCGTCGTCGCCGGTCCGAGCGGTGATCGTCACGCAGCCCGAGATCTCCGTGCCGGCGTTGGTGATGAACTGCTTGGCGCCGTCGATCATCCACTCGCCTTTCTCCTCGCGCGCCGTGGTCCGGACGGCGCCGGCGTCCGAGCCCGCCTCTGGCTCGGTCAAGCCGAACGCGCCGAGCCTGCGCCCGGAGCAGAGCTCCGGCAGCCACTCCGCGCGCAGCGCCTCGTCGCCGAACGCCGCGATCGGGTAGGTGCCGAGCGAGGTGTGCGCGGCGACCGTGATCGCCACCGACGAGTCCACCCGCGCGAGCTCCTCAATCGCGAGTGCGTAGGAGAGCGTGTCCGCGCCGCCGCCGCCGTGCTCCTGGGGGTACGGGATGCCCATCAGGCCGAGCTCGCCGAGCTTGCGGACGATCTCGTACGGGAAGCGCTTCTCGCGGTCGAGCTCCTCGGCCACCGGGCGCACCTCGCCGTCGGCGAAGTCCCGCACCAGCCGTTGGACGTCGCGCTGCTCGTCTGTGAGGTCGAGGTCCACCGGCCGCGGGATGCTAGCCGGGCGAAGATCGCGCAGGTAGGATCGCGCCCGAGGCGAGCGAGGTAAAGGGGAGAGCAAGGTGGCGGTGACAGCCGAGGTCCTGACCGACGCGCAGCGGGCGACGCTCGCTGCGATCTGCGACACCTACGTGCCGGCAGTCGAGGCGGATACCCACGATCCCGTGGAGCGCGACTTCATGGCGCGCGCGGCGAGCGACATGGGCATACCCGCGCGCATCGAGGCCATGATCCCGGAGACCATGAGCGCCGAGGAGGTCCAGGGGTTCGCGGGCCTGCTCGACGCGCTCGCCGAGCGCGGCATGGCCGAGCTCCCGCTGGAGGGGCGCACGCAGCTGCTGCACGGGACCGCCGATGCCGACCCCGAGGCCAAGGCTGGCCTGCAGGGCCTCAAGCAGCTCGTGACGCTGCTCTTCTACGCGCTCCCGGACGAGCGGGGCCGCAACCCCAACTGGGAGGCGATCGGCTACCCCGGACCGATCTCCGCGCCGCCGTCGGCCGAGGAGGCGCCGAAGACGATCACGGTCGCCGAGGTCGAGGACGACGCGACGCTCGAGGCCGACGTCTGCGTGGTCGGCTCCGGGGCCGGCGGCTCGGTGATCGCTGCGCGGTTGGCCGAGGCCGGCCGCAGCGTGCTCGTGCTCGAGATGGGCGGTTACCGCAACGAGCAGGACTTCAAGCAGCTCGAGCTCGTGGGGATGCAGGAGCTGTACTACGGCGGCGGGCTCGTACGCTCTGAGAGCGGCTCGATCAACGTGCTCGCCGGCTCGACGCTCGGCGGCGGCACGGTCGTCAACTACATGAACTGCATCCGCACGCCCGAGCGGATCCGGCGCGAGTGGGCCGAGCTCGGGCTCGAGGGCGTGGACCACCCGGACTACGAGGCCCGCATCGATGCGGTCGCCGAGCGGCTCGGCGCCAACACCGAGGCGACCAAGCAGAACAACACGCACCAGAGGCTGATGGAGGGCCTCGACGCGCGTGGCCTCGAGCACCGGCCGATCGTGCGCAACGCGACCCTGAACGACGACCCCGTCTACTGCGGCTACTGCCCGACCGGCTGCCAGCAGGGCTGCAAGCGCTCGGCGATGAAGACCTGGCTCCAGGACGCCTCGGATGCCGGAGCGCGCGCCGTGGTCGGCTGCCGGGTCGAGCGCGTCGTCTGCGACGGTGGTCGCGCCACGGGCGTCGAGGCCACGGTGACCCGGCCCGACGGCTCTCCGGCGCGATTGGTTGTCGAGGCGCCGACCGTGGTCGTGGCCTGCGGCTCAGTCGAGTCGCCCGCGTTGCTGCTGCGCTCGGGGATCGGTGGGCCGGCGGTCGGCAAGAACCTGCGGCTGCACCCGGCCTACGTGACGATCGGCGTCTACGACGAGCCGATCGAGGGCTGGACCGGCCAGATCCAGTCGCTCGTCTCGGACGAGTTCGACGCGCTCGAGGACGGCTTCGGCTTCCTGCTCGAGGGGACGGGGGTCTTCCCGGGCCTCTTCAGCGGCACCCTCCCATGGGAGGACGGCGCCGCCCACAAGGAGCTGATGCAGACGCTGCGCTGGCAGGCGCCGTTCATCTCGGTCGCGCGCGACCACGGAGCGGGCGAGGTGGTGCTCGACCCGCTGGGGCGTGCGGTCGTGCGCTGGGGGCTCGACGACCCGGTGGACGCGCGCCTGGCGGTGCGGGCGAACGTCGAGCTCGCCAAGCTGCACCAGGCGGCGGGAGCGCGCCAGATCGTCACCGGGCACACGCGCGCCGTGCGCTGGCGCCACGGGGAGGACTTCGACGCGTTTCTCGAAGCGGTCGAGGGCGCGTCCTACGCTCCGAACGACGTCGCGTGCTTCACCGCGCACCAGATGGGCGCGTGCCGCATGGGCGCGGACCCACAGACCTCGGTCGCCGACGGGCGCGGCCAGCTGCACGACACCCGGGGTGTGTGGATCGGCGACGCCTCGGCGTTCCCGACCGCGCCGGGCGTCAACCCGATGGTCTCGATCATGGCGCTAGCGCACCGGACCGCGGACATGATCGTGGAAGCCGCCTGACGGCGGACCGCGCGCCGGGCTACTACGCGGGGGTCCGCTCGCGCGGGCGCGGGGATCGACCCGGGGCGCCGCCGTGCCCGTCGGCGTGGCGGCGGAAGTCGCGCTCGAACTCCGGCCACCACGGAGGCGGGTCGGGCTCGTCGCCACCAGGCCCGCCACCGCCGTCGGATGAGTCGTCGTCGTCCCCGTCCGAGCGCGGAGGCACGACGAACGGGAGCACAGCGGCGGCGAAGCCGAACGTGACGGCCCCGGCCACCACGTAGACGACCGCCGCGCCGAGGTCGCCGCCCGACAGGACGCGCACCACCGCCAGCGACAGATAGGTGAGCGAGAGAAGTGCCCACCCCGCGAGCCAGCGGGGGCGCGTAATCATCGGCCGACGGTACCACCACCCCGGCGGGCGGCGAGGCACTCCCCGGTGTTGCGCGCGCTTTGACGCCCAACCGTCACGCTCCCGCCGGTCTTTTCGCACTCGCGTCTGCGGCGCTTCCCTACGGTCGCCATCGTGCGAGAAGAGCGCGGCGCCGCGACGGTGGAATGGACGGGGATCGTCGTGGTGGTGGCGATCGCCCTCGGGTCGCTCGGGCTAGTGGCCCCGACGGTCGACGGCCGTTCCCTCGGGGCGGCGATATCGCATGCGCTCGTGTGTGCCGTCGAGGGCGGATGCGACGACGGCGACGACGAGCTGGTCGCCGCCTACGGAGAGCGCGACGCCGAGCTGGTCCGCCGCCACGCGCCGAGCATCGTCTACGAGCGGGGCGAGCTCCAGCTGCCGGTGGACTACCGCGACTGCCGCTCGCCGGAGTGTGCCGAGGCGCCGGACGATCCCGACCTCGACGCCCATCGAACGACCGACGGCAACCATCCGGCCACCGCGTTCACCCACCTCGTCCGCAAGGGCGGCGAGACCTTCATCCAGTACCACCTCTACTACCCGGACTCGAACACCACAGCGCTCGGCTCCGATCGCGCTTTCGAGGCCGCCGGGCCCGTCGTTCGGCTGGCCTCGCGGGCGCTGACCGGGAGCTGGGACTACCCGGGCTACCACGCCGACGACTGGGAGCACTACCAGGTCAGGATCGACCCGGCGGGCGCCGCCACCGCCAGGGCCTCGTCTCACCACAACTACCAGTGGTGCAAGCAGCTGCGCTGCCGGAACACCTGGGGGCCGCCGACCGGTTGGACCCGGGTGTCGAAGGGGAGTCACGCCGGGCACATCCCGCTGCGCTCAGACCTCGAGCGCGTCGAGCTGTCGTTAGGAGCTCCGCTCTCGTCGCTCCGGCTCCAGCACAGCTACGCGCCGCTCTACCCCGGGCCCGACCTGCGCGAGCGGACCACCACCGCGCCCGGGTTGCGGCTCGTCCCGATCGAGCGACTCGACACGGAGGACTACCGACCGCTCGACCCCGAGATCGCGCCGCCGTGGGAGAAGGACGTCTACGAGAACCCGCTATCCGAGGAGACGGGTCGAGCGCCTACTCGGTGATCTCGAACTCCTCGCGCTGGCCGAGCGTGAAGTGCGGCTTGCCCTCCGATGAGAGCGCGCAGACGAGCAGGTAGTTGGCCGGCTCGAGCTCGGCATCGATCGTCTGCGTTGCCTCCTCGCCGGGGTTCGCGACGACCCGGCGGGTCAGCTCGGTCGTGCCCTTCTCGCCCTGCGCCTCGATCGCGTCGTCGGCGGTCGCGCCCTCCGCCAGCTGGGCGAAGATCAACTCGTGGCGCTCCTCGCCGACGTTGTCGAGCGAGAACGTCGCAGACCCGGCCGCGGGCGTGCCCGACAGCTCGAAGGAGTATTCGTCGGCCGTCACGTGATCTCGCCGCCCCCGGCCTCCTCGGCCGCGGTCGTCGCCTCATCGTCGCCGCCGTAGCCTGCGGCTATCAGCGCCATCGCACCGACGATCCCTGCGGTCAGAATCGAGTTGCTTCGCAAGTACCCTCCTACGTCGTTTCGCGCGACCCTAACCCGGCGGGCCGATGGAGCGCAAGCCCGCGGCCCGGCTTGCCGGTTGCCTCGCCCCGCCGGCCGGGGGGCGCAACACCCGTTCGTTGCCGTGTCGCCCCTGCGAACTGGTCTTGAAGCAAGTCTTTCTCGATGACCACTTCGCAAAGGAAACGTGTGTGTCGGCG
>JBPCMT010000062.1:0-11294 GCA_051001995.1 Thermoleophilaceae bacterium | reverse complement strand
GGTTCTCGAGGAACTCCTTGATCTCCTCGAGCTCCTCGACCGCCTCGTCGACGCCGGCGACGTCGCGGAAGTTGATCTTGGGGGCCTCGGGGCTCTGCAGCTTCGCCTTCGACTTGCCCATCTTCATCAGCTGCGACCCGCCGCCCATCATGCGGCGGATGAGGAAGATCCACAGGAAGACGAACAGCAGGAAGGGGAGGGCGTAGAGCAGGATCGTCCCGATCGTGCCGCCGCCCTTGCCCTCGACCTGGATCGGCACCGTCGCTTGCCTCAGCGTGTTGATCAGGCTCTGCTCGGTGTTGCTCGGGTAGGCGGTCTGGTACTCCTCGCCGTCGGCCGGGTCGACCGTGATCGTGTTGTCGGCGGTCTCGAGCGTCACCGCCTCCACGTCGCCGGCCTTGACCTGCACGATGAACTCCGAGTAGGTGGGCTCGGGCGCGGCCTCGGAGGTGCTCACGAGCCGCCCGATCGCCAGCACCACCAGCAGGGCGAGCACCACCTGGATCGCGATCGTCCCGCGCGAGCCCTTCATCGCGACGCCGCCTCCAGCCACTCACGCATCGTCACGTCGCGGCCGCCGGGCTCGCCGGAGTCGATCTCCCGGGCGAGGTCGCGCAGGAGCCCGTGTCGCTCGGCGACGACGTTGTGCTTGTGGATCGTCTCCAGGTTCTCCTGGCGCGCCATCAGGAAGGCGTCGCCCTGCACGTGGCCGAAGGTCTCGAGGCCGGCCCGCAGCATCTCGCGCACGCAGTCCTCGACGAAGCGGGGCCGGCGGTGCGCCTTCTCGACGACCTCGACCTCGTCGGGGCGCTTGAGCAGCTCGTAGATCTCCGAGCTCATCGCGGACTCCACGATCCGGAGCAGCGTCTGGGCCTCGACCGGCTCCTCGCACCCCTCCGGGCAACCCACGTAGAGCGTTCCGATCCCGCGCTGGTTGTGGGTCGCCACCGGCACGTGCTCGAGCACGCGGTCGACCTCGTCACTTGTGAAGCCGTCGCGCTCGAGGCGCTCGCGGGCGCGCTCGGCGGTCATCTCCTGGGCACACGGGCAGGCGGTCATCCCCTGCGCCTCGACCCCGACAAGCCGGCGTGTGCCGCGCGCGGAGGCGACCGCCGACCCGAACAGCTTGTAGATCTCCTGCGTGAGGGCCCCCGACACCGGCGCCGGCCTGTGCTCGGGGTAGCGCGCCGCGATCGTCACCTCGGACCGCAGGCCGCCCTGGCGCTCGCGGACGCGCTCCGCGATGTGGGCGGCGAGCGTCTCGGCCTTGAAGGCCTCCGACAGCACGACCTCGTCGATCGCCTCCTCCACGACCTCCTCGAAGCGCGACATGTGCGCTCCCTTCTGATCCGCCCCGAGGTCGACGAAACACTCGAGCTCCGCGTAGAAGAGCCGTTCGGTCTGATCGCGACGGATGCGGATGACCTTCTCGACCCCGGTCACGCCCACGCGTGACAGGCTGATGGCCGTCGCCGGCCGGCGGGCCTGCACGTCACCGTCGGAGCGGCGGAGCAGCGGAGTCTCGATGGTCATGCGCCACCGAAGACGATAGCGGCGGACACTCCGCGCGCACGACGGCGAGAGGCACGACGCGGACAACCTCTTCGATCCAACCTGTCTATCGTGTGCGCCCGGAAGGCAGTCGAAGGAACCTCGCCGGGGATCTCGCCTGCGTCCGAAGAGAATGGGGGAGGGCTTTGAGCGATAGAGACGAGGCACTGCTCCTCGAGCAGCCAGAGGGATCGCTGCGCGAGATCGGCGAGCTTCGCCGGCTCCTGTCGGAGGGCAAGGAGCGCGGCTACCTGACGTTTCAGGAGATCGCCGCCTGCCTCGAGGACGTCGAGGTCACCAAGGAGCAGGTCGCCCAGCTCCACGGCCACCTGATCGAGCACGGCGTGGACGTGGTCGCGGAGGACGGCACGCAACCCGCGTCGTCGGAGAACGGGCGCGGCGCGGCCGTCGACCCGCGCCAAGCCGCCGGACGCAAGAAGGCCGAGCTGGACCTGACGGTCGAGCCAAGCCTCGATTGCCTTCGCCTCTACCTGCGCTCGATCGGGCGCGTCGAGCTGCTGGACGCCGCGGGCGAGGTTCATCTCGCGAAGCAAATCGAGCGCGGCGACATGAGGGCGAAGCAGCACATGATCGAGGCGAACCTGCGGCTGGTCGTGTCGATCGCGAAGAGCTACCTCGGCCGCGGGCTGACCTTCCTCGACCTGATCCAGGAGGGCTCGCTGGGGCTGATCCGGGCCGTGGAGAAGTTCGACTACCGTCGCGGCTACAAGTTCTCGACCTACGCGACCTGGTGGATCCGACAAGCGGTCACCCGCGCGATCGCCGACAAGGCACGGACGATCAGGATCCCGGTGCACATGGTCGAGAAGCTCAACAAGGTCGTGCACGCCGAGCGCCAGCTCGTGCAGGAGCTCGGCCGTGAGCCCACGCCGGAGGAGGTCGCCGCGCAGCTCGAGTGGAAGACGCGCGAGGTCAAGGACATCCAGCGCCTCGCCCAGGTGCCGATCTCACTCGAGAAGCCGGTCGGCGACGAGGAGGACTCCGAGCTAGGCGACTTCCTCGAGGACGGCGGAGCGGAATCGCCGCTCGACGCGGCGATGGAGAACCTGCGCAGGGAGCACGTCCGCAAGGCGCTCGACTCGCTTCCATCGCGTGAGCGCGAGGTGATCGAGATGCGCTTCGGCCTCGAGGGGCATCAGGCGAGAACTCTCGAGGAGGTGGGCCGCGCCTTCGGCGTGACCCGCGAGCGCATCCGACAGATTGAGAGCACCACGCTGCGCAAGCTCGAGCTGCTGCCCGAGGCGCAGCGGCTGCGCGACGCGTCCTAGGCTCGCGGAGCGGTTACGGTCCGGCGCCGACCGCGGATGGTGTGTCTCCTCTGAGAGATGGTCCCAAAGGAAGTCTTTCTATGAGGCCAGGTCGGGAAGGGAACGCGTGCCACGGGGGCGGGCGCGCAGTGGATCAACGCTCGGGCAGGGCGCAGACCGCGCCCTCGGAGAAACCGACCGCACTGACTCCGAACACGAGGTTGAAGCGGGCGCGATAGCCCTCCCAGGCGATCGCCGCGGCCAGCTCCACGAGCTCCGCCTCGCCGAAGCGCGCGCGCAGGCGAACGAGCAGCTCGTCGGGCACAGCGACCGGCGCCTTCGACATCTCGACGGCGAGGTCGAGCGCGAGCCGCTCGTCGGCGGAGAACGCCGAGCTCTCGCGGTAGCGGCCCATCTCCTGCAGCTGCCTCTCGGTCACGCCCATCTCCCTGCCCACGGCAGAGCCGATGTCAAGTCAGAAGGGGCAGCCGATCAGCGCGCCGGTCTTGATCTGGCCGAGCGCCTTGAGCCGCCCGTCCACGCGGCCGCTCGCCAGCAGGCCGGTCTCGTACGCCGAGGCCCCGGCCATGATCGCGGGCCGCTTCGCCAGGAGCCGGACGAGGTCGGGCGGGCGCCGGTAGCGGGTGCCGGCCAGGACGCGTCCGTAGGCGCGGAGCTTGCGGAAGATCTCCATCAGCTCGCGGCGACGTCGTTCGAGGTGGCCGAGCCGGTCCGCGCCGAGCGGCGTGCCACGAGAAGCAGGAGGGCGAGGAGGGCGGTTCCGGCGAGGAGGCCGACGAAGTCGGCAACGCCCAGCGACTCGGGGGTGGCCTCGTCGATGTCGACCAGATGGTTTATCGAGTGGAACGCGAACTGGATCAGCAGGAATACGAGCACCGGTACTCGCCATGAGCGCAGTCGAGCGGCGGCGAAGAGCACGGCTGCCGCCGCGAGGTTGTATGTCGCCGTATCGCGGATGTAGTGGTCGTTCTGGACGCCGAAGGGCCCGATCTCCGCGAAGAAGGTACCGGGGGCGATGACCATCAGGAGGCCAAGCGCGAGGTGGTAGAGGCCGTACGCCACCAGACCGACGACGAGCCAGCGCTCGCCCCGGTTGCTCACTGAGTCTGCGACTTGCTGAGCCATGGCGACCTCCTCGGAGACGTCTATCTCCTATCCGAACGACGCGCGGACCATGCTCACGGCGAGGTTCGGGGTGCGCCTCGTAGAATCGGCGGTCACGTCCCGGGGGGATGTCCGAGTGGTTAAAGGAGACGGGCTGTAAACCCGTTGGCTACGCCTACGCAGGTTCGAATCCTGCTCCCCCCATCGCTTTGGTGCGGTCGTCGAGGCGCACTCGATCCCGACCACCGAACGGGTTAGGGTGAGCTCGTGCCGGCCGCCGCGGTCTCCTTCTACGACATCGTCCAATGGATCCACGTCAGCGCGGTGGTGATCGGCTTTGGCGGCACCTTCGCCTACGGCGTCCTGCTCACCGTCGCCGGGCGCTCGGATCCGCGCAGCATGCCGGGCCTCCTGCGGGCGATCCAGGCGAACGACCGCTCGCTCGTGACGATCGGTGGTGTCCTGGTGCTGTTGAGCGGCGTCTACCTCGCCGCCGACCGGTGGGACTTCAGCGAGGTGTTCATCGGCTGGGGGATCGTCGCCGTCCTCGTGTTGCTCGGGCTCGTCCACGGCTTCTTCATTCCGACCGAGCGCCGCGCGCAGCAGGCAGCCGAGCGCGACATCGAGGCCTCGGGACCGGAGGGCGACGTCCAGTTCGGCACGGACTTCGACCGTGCCAACAAGCGGATGGCGATCATGGGCCCCGTGGCCGGGTTGATCATCGTGCTGACCGTCTACATGATGGTCGCCAAGCCGTTCCTCTAGGCACGCCCGCGCAGGCCCGATCCGACCCGGCGGGCGAGCGATGAGCCGCCTAGCGCCGGCGCTCGGGCATCCGGTCCACGAGGCGACCGATGCGCTCGCTCGCGCCCTGAAGCGGCGCGACGGTGTCGGCGAGTGTCGTGATGGAGGCGTCGAGCCGCGAGATGCTCTCGGACAGGCTTGTCGTGTCCCTCACCAGTGGCGCGAGCTGGGAGGCGGTGGTGTCCAGGTGCCGCGTCAGCTCCGCGAGTCGCACCGGCAGCTCGGACAGCTCGCCCGCACTCGCCGAAAGCTCGGGCAGGGTTCTCGCGGCGGCGGCGAGCTGCTCCACCGCGGCGCCGGCGGCCCCGAGCTGCTCCACCGCCGGCCCGATCGCCGCAATCTGCTCGATTGCCCCCGTACTCTCGCTGATGCGCTGAATCGCGGCGCCGGCCCCGGCGATCTGCTCGATCGATCTCCCGGCCGCCGCGATCCCGTCGATCGCCGGACGCGCTCCCGCGATCCCCTCAATGGCCCCGCCCGCGCGGGCAATCTCGTCGATCGCACCGCGGGCCGCCGCGATCTCGTCGATCGCCGGGCGCGCCCCGGCGATCTCTGCGAGCGCGTCGCCCACTTCGGCGAGCGCCTGGAGCGCGGGCGCGGCGTCCGCCAGCCGGTCGAGGGCCTCGGCGGCGCCTCCGAGGCGTTCGATGGCGGGGCGGGCGCCGGCGATCCGCTTGAGCGCCGGGCCGATCGTGGCGAGGCCCTCGATCGACTCCTCGGAGCGGGCGAGCGCCTTCGCCAGTCGGTCGAGCACCGGAGCCACGTCCGCCACGCGGTCCAGCCCGGCCGCTGCCTCGGCGACCCGGTCCAGGTGCTCGGTCGCATCGGCGAGGCGCTCGATCGCGAAGCGCGCCTCGCCGAGTTGCTCCAGAGCCACGACGAGCCTGGGAAGGGCGGTGGCCGCGTCGACCAGCGGTCGCGGCGTGGCTGCTTCGAGGACCATGCCCGCCGCGGCCTGGCCGCCGCGAAAGGCGGCGGCGCCGATCGACCAGGGGACGGCCACGAGCATCGCCGCCGGCGACGCTCGGCTCATCGGGCGGCCGCTCGCGATTGCGCCGGACGCTGGCGGCGTCGCTCAGCGCGCCGCGCCGGCGCCGCGGCGCTTCTTCCCCGTCTCCCGCCCGTCTGCGGTCGCGGACTCGCCCAGGTCATGGCGCAATCCTTGCAGGGCTTCGAGCACGGCCGTCATTGTCTCGTTCACCCTGACCAGCTCGCCGTGGATCGCGGAAGCGAGCTCACATCGCCGAGGTCCTCGGACAGGCTTGTCACCGCCAGCTCGACGCGGCGGAGCGGTTCGATCACGTCGCCGACGGGATTGGGAACCAGACGTGGCATTCACACCCCTCTCCTCGGAGGACGCACCCCGGCGTCGCGCCCGCGACCGGACCGGCCACGGCACGCACGATCACGGCTCATGGTGCCACCGAGCCCGGACCGAGCGTCAGGCCGCCGCTCGCGCGGCTGCCGGCAGGCGGTCGAGCCAGGGTTGCTCCGCCTCAATCTGCGCGGACAGCGACAGGAGCGTGTCCTCGTCGCTCGGGCGGCCGACCAGCTGAACCCCGATCGGGAGGCCGCTCGCGCTGAGGCCCGCCGGAACGCTCGCCGCAGGGTGTCCGGTGGCGTTCCACGGCGGGGGGTAGGCGTCGAACGCGGCCGAGCCCACGAGGGTGCGGAGCGCCCCGCGCCCCTCGTAGCGACCGATCTCGAGCGGCAGTCCGGTCAGCACCGGGGTGAGCAGCACGTCGTGCTGCGAGAACAGCCGGCCGATGCGCTCGGCGTGGTCGGCTTCTCGCGCGCGCTCGCGCGCGAGCATCGGCCCGCGCACGAGCCCGCCCATCCTCACCATCGTGCGGGTCCGCCGCTCGAGCCGGTCGGGGCGGGGGAGCCCGGCCGCCTGGTCATGGATGCCGCGCAGGTACCGCGCGATCACGTTGTTCGAGACCATCCCGTAGTCGGGGTCGCGCTCGACCACCTCGTGCCCGAGCGAGCGCAGCAAGGCGGCGGTCTCCTCGGTGGCACGCCTCACCTCGGGATCGACGCGCGCGAAGGCGGCGGTCAGGCCCGGCGGCGGCTTGAACGAGAGGGCGATACGCAGCTTCCCGGGCGGGCTCGCCGCAGCCTCGACGAACGGACGCCGCGGCTTCACGGCAGCTGTCGCGTCGAGGAAGAGCGCCGCGTCGCGCACCGTCGGGACGATCGGCCCGTAGACGGCCAGCCCGTGCCAGCCGCCGCTGCGGTCGTGGTGGGGAGCAAGCGAGACGCGATGGCGCTGCGGCTTCAGGCCGAACAGGCCGCAGCACGAGGCGGGAATGCGGATCGAGCCGGCACCATCCGACCCGAGCGCCCCGCCCACCAAGCCACCCGCGACCGCCGCCGCCGACCCCCCGCTCGACCCCCCCGGCGTATGGTCCGGGCTCCAGGGGTTGCGGGTCACCCCCGCGACCGCCGTCTCGGTGAACGGCCACATGACGAGCTCGGGCACGCGCGTCTTGCCGATCGGGATCGCCCCGGCGGCCCGAAGGCGGCGGACGACCTCGGCGTCGGCGGTGGCGGCGTCGCCGTGGGCGGCGGTACCGATCGTGGTCACGTCGCCCGCCACGTCTGTGTCGTCCTTGATCGCCACCGGCACGCCGAGCAGCGGTCGCCGCGCCGGGTCGGATCCGTCGCCGAGCTCCCGCTCGGCGTCGCGCGCCGCCGCCATCGCCCGCTCGGCGTACACCGAGCGGAACGCGCGCAGCCGCGGATTGACCGCCTCGATTCGCCCGAGGCAGGCATCGACTAGCTCCCGCGAGGACAGCTCGCCCGCCCGCAGGAGCTCCGCCTGGCGGGCGATCCCGCCCGCGATCACCTCCCAGCCCTCCATGAGACGGACAATATCCCGCGCGCGAGGCGAGGCCGGCGGGCACACCAGCCGGCGGCACCCACGCCGATCCGTCCGGGCTACCCTGTCGGCCACGCCCAGTTAGCTCAGCAGGCCAGAGCACCTCCATGGTAAGGAGGGGGTCGTCGGTTCGAATCCGACACTGGGCTCTCCGTGTCGTCCGAGCCCGCCAAGCCCGGCGTTTCGAGGCCCGAGGACGGAGGCGCCGCCGCCTCCGCCGCCTCAGACGGCAGCAGCGCCGAAACCGCCGCACCCAAGCGCAGCAGGGCGGCGAAGATGGCCGAGGGTCTCCACGAACGACGCGAGCACCATCAGCAGCGCAGCAAGCCGCGACGCGCGGCGACCGTGACGGTCGGGTTCATCGTCACCGCGGCGGGGATCGTGATGACCGGGCCGGTCCCGGGTCCCGGCGCGTTCGTCATTCCGATCGGCTTGGCGATCCTCGCGCTCGAGTTCGACTGGGCCGAGCGCCTCCTCCACCGTGCGCTCGCCTACGCCGATCGGGTCGGCGACCAGGCCTCGGAGCTGAGCACGCGCGTGAAGGTGGCGATAGGGGTGCTCGCGGTCCTGGCCGTGGCGGCGTTCGTCGCGGCGGCGATCACCTGGGACATCCCGATACTGCCCGTCTGACAGACGGCGACCGAGGGTTGCCGGCGGCCGCCGTCGTGACGCGCCGGCGCGCCCGCCTGGCGCTACACTCGATCACCACCTCGCGCCGCGGGCGCGCGCCGGTGCGCGTGCCGGGGGTTTCCGACCCGCGCGGCGCTCACAAGCTCGAGGAGCCATGGCTCGCGGAGACGTACGAATCGCCGTCACGCTCGCTTGCGAGGACTGCAAGCGGCGGAACTACCAGACCGAGAAGTCCAAGCGCAACGACCCCAGCCGGGTCGAGTTTCGCAAGTACTGCCGCTGGTGCAGGAGGCACACGCCGCACAAGGAGACGCGCTAGTCCGTGGCTCGCGACCGTCAAGACGCGAAGCGGCGACAGGCGGAGCGACGCGAGGCCCGGCTGCGCAACCGTGCGACCGCCGATGAGCGCGTCGACGGGGAAGCCGGCGCGAACGCCGCCGGCACCTCGAACGCAGCCCCGGCGCCGGAGCCGCTGCCCGATGCCGCGGACGGCAGCGCGACGCCCGAGGAGCGCACCCCCGACCCGGTCGCGGAGGCTCAGATCGCCGCCGCCGCACCGCCCGAGACTGCCGGGCGCTCGGACACCGTCGTCGACGCGCCGCCGCCGGCGCCCGAGCTCGACGCCGACGAGCCGTCGACCGCCGGGGCGAGCGGACGCGACCGCGGCGACGAGAAGCAGCGCGGTAAGGTTGGGGCGTTCCTGGTCGCGGTCTGGGCCGAGCTCAAGCGGGTTCAGTGGCCGGACCGAAAGACTCTCACCACGCTCACCGGGGTCGTGCTCGGCTTCGTCGTGATCGCGGGTGCCTACCTTGGCACTCTCGACGCGATCTTCTCGAGGCTGATCCAGGCGATCCTCTGAGGTAGGAAACAACCACGAGGAGAAGGTCTCAAGCAGTGTTTCGCTGGTACGCCGTCAACACCTATTCAGGGCACGAGAACAAGGTCAAGCACAACCTCGAGCATCGAATCGAGTCGCTCGGCCAGCAGCGCCGCGTTCGCCAGATCGTGATCCCGACCGAGCAGATCTCCGAGATCAAGGACGGGCAGAAGGTCCAGACCGAGCGGCGCACGATGCCGGGCTACGTGCTCGTGAACGTCGACATGAACGACGACGCCTGGACGCTCGTCAAGGGGACGCCCGGGGTCACCGGGTTCGTGGGGCCGCAGAACAAGCCGGTCGCGCTGCCGCAGACCGAGGTCGATCGCATGCTGAACCGCGACGTCGAGCAGGGCGCCCGCGTGCGACCGCGCGCCCAGTTCTCGATCGGGGAGTCCGTCAAGGTGGTGTCGGGGCCCCTGTCCGACTTCTCGGGCGAGATCTCGGAGATCAACGAGGACGCCGCCAAGCTCAAGGTGCTCGTGTCGATCTTCGGCCGCGAGACGCCGGTCGAGGTTGGCTTCGACCAAGTGAAGAAGGTCTAGCTGGCTGCAAGCCTTCGCGCTCCGGTGTCCTCGGGCCTCGGCTTGGCGACCCAAGCCTTCGACCCTGCGTCCTAGGATCGCTCGGTTTTCGCTCCAGCTAACCTCTTCTTCCTCCAAAAATGGCCAAGAAAGTCCTCACGATGATCAAGCTTCAGGTTCCTGGCGGCCAGGCCAACCCGGCGCCGCCGGTGGGCCCCGCGCTCGGCCAGCACGGGGTCAACATCATGGAGTTCTGCAAGGCGTTCAATGCCCAGACCCAGGACGCCGGCGGCACTATCACCCCGGTCGTGATCACGGTCTTCGAGGACCGCTCGTTCACCTTCATCACCAAGACCCCGCCGGCCGCAGTGCTAATCAAGCAGGCCGCGGGTGTCGAGAAGGGCTCGGGCGAGCCGCACCGCGAGAAGGTCGGCTCGATCACCCGCGACCAGGCGCGCCAGATCGCCGAGACCAAGCTCGTGGACCTGAACGCGGACGACCTCGACCAGGCCACCAAGATCATCGAGGGCACGGCGCGCTCGATGGGCGTGGAGGTGGGCCGCTGATGGCCCACGGCAAGCGCTACCGCGACCTCTACGAGCGCATCGACCGGGAGCGCTCCTACGCGCCCGCCGAGGCGATCCGTCTCGTCAAGGACATGCAGTCGGGCAACTTCAAGGAGACGGTCGAGTGCCACGTGCGCACGGGGTTGAACGTGCGCCACGCCGAAGAGCAGCTGCGCGGGACGATCGCGCTTCCCCACGGTCTGGGCAAGGAGGTCACGATCGCGGTCTTCGCCACGGGCGACAAGGCGCGCGAGGCCCGCGACGCCGGCGCGGACCACGTGGGCGACGACGACCTCGCCCAGCGCGTCCAGGACGGCTTCACCGAGTTCGACGTCGCGATCGCGACACCGGACATGATGCCCACGGTCGGGCGGCTCGGGCGGATCCTCGGGCCCCAGGGGAAGATGCCGAACCCGAAGGTCGGGACCGTCGCCGACGACGTCGGGCGGGCGGTGTCCGAGTCGAAGGCGGGCAAGGTCGAGTACCGCACCGACCGCTCGGCCATCGTGCACCTGGCGCTTGGAAAGACGCACTTCGAGGAGCGCGCACTGCTCGAGAACTACGCCGCCCTCATCGAGGAGTTGATGCGCGCGAAGCCGGCGGCGGCCAAGGGGCGCTACCTGCGCACCGTGACCCTGGCCACGACCACTGGCCCCGGTGTGCGGGTCGATCCGCTGCGCACCCGGAACATCGTCGAGGAGCCGGCCGCAGTAGCCTGACCTCAGTTTCCTTACCCAGCCCGAGACCTTCGGCGGCGCAGCCAGCGGCTCGCGCTTAAGTCCGAAGCAGGTGGGACCGGTCGTCGGCGCACGCGCGTCGTCCCCCGGGCCCCCGCCGACGGGGAGCCCGACGTGGAGAGACGAACGTGAACAGAGACGAGAAGGCTGCGGTCATCGACAAGGTGGCCTCCGATATCCAGGAGTCCTCCGCGGTGATCGCGGTGGACTACCGCGGCATCACCGTGAAGCAGGTCGCCGATCTTCGAGGCCGCCTCAAGGAGGCCGGTACGTCCTTCCGCGTCGTGAAGAACACCCTGACCGAGCGGGCCGCCGACCAGGCCGGCAACGG
>JBPCMT010000061.1:0-3684 GCA_051001995.1 Thermoleophilaceae bacterium | reverse complement strand
CGCCACGCCACGGCCACGATGGACACGCTGATCTCGATCGGCACCCTTGCGGCCTGGGGCTTCTCCCTCGTCGCCCTCCTCTTCCTCGGGGCCGGCGACCCGGCGACGGGGATGGGGCTCGAGCTGTCGCTCGAGGCCGGCTCAGGCGGCAGCGAGGTCTACTTCGAGGTCGCCGCGATCGTTACCACGTTCGTGCTCGCCGGTCGCTACTTCGAGGCACGCGCACGGCGGCGCGCGGGCGCGGCGCTCCGGGCGCTGCTCGAGCTCGGCGCGAAGGACGTCGCCGTGCTCGACGACGACGGCGCCGAGCGCCGGGTCCCGGTCGAGGCGCTCGAGGAGGATCAGCGCTTCGTCGTCCGCCCCGGCGAGAAGGTGGCGACGGACGGTGTGGTCGAGGCGGGCTCCTCGGCCGTCGACCGGTCGTTGATCACCGGCGAGTCGATGCCCGTCGAGGTCGCCCCGGGCGACGACGTCATCGGCGCGACCGTCAACGCCGGCGGGCGGCTCGTGGTTCGCGCGACGCGGGTCGGATCCGACACCGCGCTCGCGCAGATCGGCCGGCTCGTGACCGAGGCGCAGTCGGGGAAGGCCCCGGTGCAACGGCTCGCGGATCGGGTATCTGCGGTCTTCGTGCCGATCGTGATCGCGCTCGCTGCGTTGACGCTCGGCTTCTGGCTGGCAGACGGCTCGGGCGCTGCATTCGCCTTCACGGCGGCGGTCGCGGTGCTGATCATCGCCTGCCCCTGCGCCCTCGGGCTGGCGACGCCGACGGCGCTGCTCGTCGGCACCGGCCGCGGCGCGCAGCTCGGCATCCTGATCAGGGGACCCGAGGTCCTCGAATCGACCCGCCGCATCGACACCGTGGTGCTCGACAAGACCGGGACCGTGACCACCGGCCGGATGTCGCTCGTGGACCTCATCCCCGCGGCGGACGGCGACGCCGAGGAGGTGCTGCGGCTCGCGGGCGCGCTCGAGGACGCCTCCGAGCATCCGATCGCGAGGGCGATCGCCGACGCGGCACACGAACAGGTCGGCGCCTTGCCCGCTCCCGAGGCGTTCGCAAGTCGCGAGGGGCTCGGCGTCGAGGGAGAGGTCGGCGGTCGGCGGATCGTGGCGGGCCGACCGGCGCTGCTCGCCGAGCGCGGCATGCCCATGCCGGCCGAGCTCGAGGAGGCTCGACGAGCCGCCGAAGGCGAGGGCCGGACGGCGATCGCGGTCGGCATAGACGGGTGCGCGCAAGCGATCCTCGCGGTCGCCGACACCGTCAAGCCGACCAGCCGGGAGGCCATCGACCGGCTGCGCAGGCTTGGCCTGAAGCCGGTTCTCCTGACCGGCGACAACGAGACGACCGCCCGCGCCGTCGCGGCCGAGGTCGGAATCGATGACGTGACCGCGGAGGTGCTCCCGTCCGACAAGGCCGCCGTCGTGAGCCGCCTTCAGGACGAGGGCCGCGTTGTCGCGATGGTCGGCGACGGAGTCAACGACGCTCCGGCTCTCGCGCAGGCGGATCTCGGCCTCGCGATCGGTACCGGCACCGACGTCGCGATCGAGGCCTCGGACCTGACGCTGGTCGCCGGCGACCTTCGCGCGGCCCCCGACGCGATCCGGCTCTCGCGCCGGACGCTGACGACGATCAAGGGCAACCTGTTCTGGGCGTTCGCCTACAACGTGGCGGCGATCCCACTCGCTGCGCTCGGGTACCTGAACCCCGTCATCGCCGCCGCGGCGATGGCGTTTTCGAGCTTCTTCGTCGTATCGAACTCGCTGCGCCTGCGGGGGTTTCGGGCGCAGCGCGACCCTGAGCCGGAAGCCCCGGCTAGAGGGCGGGCTCGCTGGGTCCCCACCTCGCAGGCACCTCAGGCTCCCGCCTGAGCGACCCGGTCGATGGCCGCCGCTACCTGCTCCGGATCGTCGATCTGTGGATAGTGGCCGAGGCCTGGCAGTACCGTGAGAGGGCAGTCCCGTAGGCGCAGCAGCCCATCCAGCACGTTCGTCGTGGCGACCGGGTCGCGCATCCCCCAGGCCAGATGGAGCGGGTGCGGCCAGTTGCGGAACGCGCCGTGCCAGCGGGCGGTGAGCCGCTCGCGCTCGTCCATGTAGTGGATCAGCCTGTGGCCGATGCGGCTGCCGCCGTCGTGGGCGATCAGCGACCACTGGTCGGCCACTTCGTCCGGTGCCAGCGGGTGCGCAGGAGGGAAGAGGCGCGCGAACTGGAGCTGGAAGGACCGTTCGTTCATGAGCGCGGCGATGACGGGGCCGAGGCGGCTTCGCAGCAGCTTCTGCCCGCGGGTGGGGCTCGCGCGGTGGAGCAGGATGCTGCCGTTGAAGAGCAGAGTTGCCGCCACCTCGACTCGGTGCTTCCGCGCTAGCTCGCGCGCCATTAGCTCGGTCGCGACCGACGTGCCCATGTCGTGGGCGGCCACCACGACGGAGGCGCCGCTTGCCTCCTCCGCCAGGAGGTGCTCAGTCAGATCGGCCTGCCATCCGAGCGAGTACAGGTGATCGCGCGGCTTTTCGGACAGGCCGAATCCGAGAAAGTCGAATGCCAGGACGTTCCACTCCGGTCGTCGCTCCAACATCTGCCGCCAGTCGTATGACGACGATGGGAAGCCGTGTAGCAGCACGATCAGCGGCCCGTGCCCGCGCCGGCGGTGGACATGGATGCGGCGACCCCGGAAGACACGTTCCTCGCCGGCGCTTCGCCACGCTTGCACTCGCTGCGTCAGGGCGGCCACTCCAGCTGAACGGTACGCGCGCTCAGGCGCGACGGTCGCCTGCCGCGGTCGGAAACCGCCCCGCTGGATCGACCCCGGGTAAGGGCTAACCTGCTAAAGGTCGGCGGAGCGTCGGCGTGCGACATCGGACTCGCCGGGCGCCGGCGTCGACCGGTCGGTGGACAATGGAGGGATGCGTTCGGCTCTGCGGTTCTGTGCCCGGCGTGAGCATCTGCGCCGCACGGTCGTCATAGCCGCCCTGGTGGGGACACTCCTGACCGCGATCAACCTCGGGGACGTGATCGTGGATGGCCGTACGACGAGCGGCACGCTCGTCAAGGCGGTGCTCAACTATTTGGTCCCCTTCGTGGTCTCGAACCTGGGACTGCTGTCCGCCCGTCGATGAGCTAGCGAAATCTCGGGAGCGCATGAAGCAAAAGCGAATAGCCACGTCCAACGTGGTACTGCTCAGCCGGATCGACAGACGGCTCGACCTCCGACTGACGCGCGCGGTCGGCTCCCACGGTCGTCCGGCATCGCTCGACGTCGCCGACCATTCCGCATCATGAACCTGGGCGCTACAGGTAGCCCATCGGATCGACGGCCGACCCATTGACACGTGTCTCGAAATGGAGGTGCGCGCCGAACGAGTGGCCCGTGTTGCCGACGGCACCGATCACCTCACCCTGGCTGACCGACGCGCCGGCGGAGGTGGCGATGCTCGACTGGTGCGCGTAGCAGGTGGATAGCCCGCCCGAATGCTGGATGCAGGTGTAGTTGCCGTAGCCGCCGGACGGCCCGGCGCTGACTACGGTCCCCGACGCCGCAGCCACGATCGGCGTCCCCTCGGGCGCGGCGATGTCGATCCCCTCGTGCATGCTGCCGTCGCGCATTCCGAACGGCGAGGTGAAGACGCCGTTCACGGGGTAGATCAGCCCGCTCGCGCTCTCGCCGCTCGGAGTCGTCGGAG
>JBPCMT010000060.1:0-7482 GCA_051001995.1 Thermoleophilaceae bacterium | reverse complement strand
GCGCGACAGAAGGCCGCGGCGCTGCCCTTCGTGGCGCCCGGCAGCACCCGCTCAGGGCCCGTCTCCCACGCGTGCACGACCGGTGGGATGACCAGCAGGTTGAAGAGGTCAGCCCGCTCGAGGGCGTTGATCCCGGTGCCGTTGGGCGTCGACGGGACGAACGCCGCCGAAGCGATCGTGCCGTCACTTCCGGTCGTGAGGGCGGTGAAGCGCGTCGGCTCCGACCGGTCGAACGGGTCGGGCTTCGCGACCGTGGTGGGCGCGTGCGCCTTGGGCCGAGTCGTCGGCGCCGCGCCCTTCACCCGGACGAGCTGCGACTGCGCCGCGATCGCCGCCGGCAGCGTCGCTCCGGGCAGCAGGTTGCGCAGGACCTCGAGCTCCCCGGTGACCCGGTTCTTGATCGTGATGTTGAACTGTGTGGTCGAGGTGGGATCCGCCGTCGCGTGGTCGACGCGGAAGCGGAGTTCGTCGCCCCAGACCCCTTCACTGGCCGCTTCAAGAGTGATCGCCGACGTCGGGGGTGGCCCCGACTCCGTGCCGGACGACTTCCCCGCGGCACTCCCGGCAGGGGCCTTTGTCGTGCAGCGCACGATGACCGCGTTCTGTCCGCCGTTGGCGAAGAAGTGCTGCACGGCGTAGCTCATCGTGCTCGTCGCGTGCAGGCCGCCGAAGACACGGCCGTACTCGGTGAACGACTGCACGGTCGTCGGGGTGTCGACGGGTCCCTTCGGCGCAAAGCCGAGGAACGCCGTGATGGACGTCGCGACCCCGGTGATCGGGCGGACCGCGCTCTCGAGCTCCTCGATGTAGACACCCGGGTAGGTCGGTGTGACGGGCACGGTGCTCCTTTCAGGGAATCAGTCGGTCCACCACGAGGGCTGCGGCCCCCGTGCGCGGATGCCGGCGGTCAGCGCCGCCGGCGACAGCTCGCCCAAGCGCTCTCGATACGGGGACAGGCCGTGGCGCCACGCGGTCAGCTCGCGACCCGCGAGGGTGAGCACCACCATTCGCGGCAGCGCCTCGAGGAGAGCGCGCACGAAGTGCGGATCGTCGCGTCCCGCGATCACCACCTTCGCCCGGGTGCGCGCAGCTTCCCTCCCGGCGCTTTCCGGCGAAACGTCGGAGCTCACCACCTCCACATCGGCCACGCCCCGCAGCAGCTCCGTGACGATCTCTCGCTGGAAGGGCGGCATGTCGGTGAGGAGGATCCGTGTCGGCGGCAATATGCATGCTCCCGCCCCAAGTGTCTCCGCTGGGACGTGCGCTGGCTATGGATCGCCCGATCCCATTCGGATCCAATCGGACCAGCCGAGAGGTCCGGTTCTTCTGGCCGGAGGGACTAGTACTTGGGGGCGACGGCGCGGCCGACCGCGCCGCTGCGCACGAGCGCGGCTGCCTCGCCCCGGCGGCGCACACCGAGCTTTTCGAGGATGCGATGCATGTGGTTCTTGACCGTCGGCAGCTCGATGCACAGCTCGCCAGCGATCTCCTTGTTCGAGAGCCCCTGCTCGACCAGCTCGACGATGTCCAGCTCGCGCGAGGTCAGCCGAGCGGCGCCGGCCTCGACGACCGAGGCGCGCCGCTCGCTCGCAAGCGACGCCACGCGACGCAGCAGCACCGCGGCCGTCCACGGGGAGCAGGGCGCCTCATCGCGTTCCACGCTCGCGATGGCCTTGAGGAGATCGTCGAGCGAGGCCTCCGGGGTCAGGCAGCACGCCAGCCCCGCCTCGGCGCACGCGATCACGTCTAGCTCGGACGCGGGGACGTTGACCGCGATCACGCGCGCGGCCGTCCTGCCCACAATCCGCGCGGCGACCTCCGCGGTGTCGAATCCGGAGACGTCGAGAAGGATGACCGCGGGCGTGCCCGGTACTGCGTCGGGGTCGGCGCCGGTTCCTTCGATATCGATCCCGTTGCGGCGGCTCAGGACCTCGGCCAGGCCCTCGCGGAAGAGTGCGACGGTGGAGATCAGGTGAACGCGCACCACGGCTCCACCAGGGCTGTTGGCCACCCGGCGGGGGGATCGGCGGTCGCCCGCCGGCAACCGCGCCTCAGCGCCCTCGATGGGCATCCCATCTCTCAGCTCAGCCATTGGAACCCGAAGTCGGTCAGCTGTTCGCGCCGGAGAACCGCCACGGTTGGCGAACTCTGTCGCTGTCTCAAGCTCGTGCAGCATTCCTGACGGTGAAAGTCACACAACGCTTCCCCCTACGCTGTCTGGGCATCCCTGCGCCTGTGGGTAACGAACGCCCAGCGGCTAGACCGGTGGACCACTCACAGCGAGTACGACGAGCGCATGCTCTCATCTCCTGGAGGCTTACGCAATTTGACTTCAGCGTCGCGTTATCCAGGAGCCCTGGGCCCTCACAAGCTCAGCCGAACAGATACTGGTTCATCGCGGCGAGCCCCGCGATGTCGTGCACGTCACCAGGCAGCTCGGGCACCTCGATCATCGGACGGCGACCGAGCTCCTTGCGCAGCCGCGCCACGTTGCGCGCGTCGCGGTCGGCAAGGCGCAAGTGGTCGTCGAGGTTCTGCACGACCTTCCTGGCGAGCTTCTGGTCGAGGAGCCCCGTCAGCTCGGACTCGAGCCTGGGCGTGGGCTTGGCCGCCAGCTGCTCGCGCGTGCGGTTGACGATCACGCCTCCGAAGGGCAGGTCCGAGTCGCGCAGCTTGTGGCTGAAGAAGGACGCCTCGCTGATCGAGGCGGCGCGGGGAGAGGTCACGAGCAGGAACGTGGTCCTGCTGTCTGCGAGCAGCGCGCGCTTCGCGCGTTCCCGGAAGCCGTCGGCCTGTCGCCGAAGGCATTGAAGAAGAGCGCGAGGTCCTCCAGCAGGTCCACCCCCGTGGCGCGCTTCATGAGCGAGAAGAGCACCGCGGTTCCCTTCCCCACCAGACCGAGCCCCGCGCGCGAGCCCGCCCGGAAGAACTGGAGCGAGCGCGAGTCGATGAAGCGGGACAGGCGTGCGGGCGCGTCCAGGAACTCGAGGCGTTCCGCGTCGGCGGCGTGTCGAGCACGAGGGGGTCGTAGCTGCCCTCCTGATGCAGCTCGTGGAGCTTCTCCATCGCCATGTACTCCTGGGAGCCCGCCACGGCGTTCGAGATCTCGCGGTAGATCGGGTTGGACAGCACCGCGTCGCGCGACTCGGCGTCGGGTGCGTGGGCGTCGATCAGGTCGTCGAAGGTCCGCTTGGCGTCGAGCATCATCGCCCACAGCTCTCCCTCCCCGCCGAGGCCGGCAGCTCGCAGCCGTGCGGGATCGACGCGCCGCTCCTCGTTGCCCAGCTCCGGCAGGCCCCAGCGAGTCGGCGACCGCTTTGCCGGGTCCACCGTGAGCACCGCCACCTTCTTGCCACGCTGGGCCATGCCGGCCGCGATGGCCGCGGAGGTGGTGGTCTTGCCCACGCCGCCCGCGCCCGCGCAGATCACCACCTCCTTGCGCTCGATCAGCCTCTCGACGCTCACAGCATGCGCTCGAGCTCGCGGGAGAGCGCCTCGAGGTCGCCCAGCTCCAGCTCGGGCGTGAGGAGGAACGGAAGGGTGCTCACCGCCGCGCTCGTGCCGCGCCGCAGACGGGCGAGCTGCGAACGCTGAGAGCGGGCGCGCACATCGGCGGAGAGCGCGGCCGCGAGGGTCTCGCGCGCCGCCGGCGAGCCGGCGCCGTTCAGCGCCTCGATCGCCTTGGCCTCCTTCGCACTGAAGCGGCCAGGGAACAGGCCGTTCACCAGCACGTGGGAGAGCTCGCGCCCGAGCTCGTCCCGGAGCCTTCTCTCCAGGTCGATGGTCTCGTTCACCGGCATCTCCTCCGGCAGGGCCACGGCTACGACGGCCGTGCTTGCCGGATCGCTGATGAAGGCGTCGATCGCCAGCGCGTGGCCGCGGATCGGGTCGACCTTGGCGATCGCCCCGTAGGTGCGTGGCGCACGCAGGAGCGCGATGCCGTTGCCCGTCGCCGGGGCGTCCATGATCGTCAGGTCATACGGTGAGGCGCCCGCCGTGCGCCGCTCGAGCTGGGCGATCTCCCAGACCTTGTCGATCGTCACGAGCTCGGCGAGCCCGGGGGCCGCCGCGGTGAGGTACTGAAAGATGCGGCTGAGGCTGGGCCGTGACGTGTCAAAGCCCATCGGGCCGCGGGGCGCTGATCGCGCTGGCCGTGGCCCTTTCACCGGGGGTCGCCGCCGTGTCTCAGGTTCCCACTTCGCTTCAAGGTTTGTTGTCCCTGCTGGCGCCGTGCTTTACAATGCTGGATACCGCTTCCAGTCGTTGCGCGTGCCCCTTGTCGCCAAAGCCGAGAATTTTGTGGGTGACAGTGCCACGACGCACTCATTTACCCTCACCCACACTCAGCATGGGTACGTTCAATCTCTTCGCGCCCGGTTTGAGGCCGCGAAGTCCGAGCGACCGCGAGGCGATCCTCCGACGCTGGGGTCGTAATCTCCTCTTCTTCGACGACTTCGTTACTTTGTCCGAGGTTCACGATTACGCGTGGGCAAAGACGTTGTCGGACGCATCTGGCCTGAAGCACATCTATCCGGACAAGCACACCGGCGATGTCGTCGTCCTTTCTCGGTTTCCTTTCACATCGGCCGACCACTACTACGTAGTGAGCCCCGACCAACACGCCGTCGATGTGACAATGGACGTCGAGGGGGTCAGACAGCGCGTGCTCGCAACGCACTGGTACCACCGTCCCTTGGCGTGGGAAGTAGGCGACGAGCGTCGGGAAGCGGCTGATCGCCTTGCGAAGCGGGTCCAAGGCGAGTCGGGGCCCGTGTTCGTCGGCGGCGACCTAAATGCTTGCGCTCCGTCGAACAATCAGCCGGTCCAGCAGTGCGAGGGCAAAGTCGCGCCCGGCAGCGAGTACTGGACTCTCGTGTCTTCGGGCGGGCTGATCGACGCGTTTACCATGCTCGATGAAAACCACCGGAAGACGTCGGCAGCTTACTGTAGCAATAAACGTATTGACTTCATCTTATTTCGCGGCCAGGTTCGCTCCATCCGATATGACTGCGCTTTTGAGCACGCCCCTCCTAGCGATCATCCCTATACGCGCGTTATATTCGACCGCAAGTGACCCCGGCCGGCGATCGGCCGCGCTCGGTCTCGGCGTCAACCAGGTCTGGACGATACGCGGCGCATCGCAAGCCACACTGGGGAACCCCTCCCCACGCGCGCTACACGCGCTTAGCCCGGATCGTTCATTAACCCGGCTCAAGTCACCGTCTCGACCCGTGGCTGGTGTGTGGTGAGGGTTTCGGTGTGTTCGGTGCCGAAGTGGCCGGCGTTCGGGCGCACGCTTGACGGTAAGACTTTCACGTTCTTGGGTGAATTCCTGCTACGCGGGGCGAGAAGATCCAGCTCCGAGCCACGACAATCGGACGACAACGCAGGAGAGCTGGAGCGGCGGAGGCGCTGAATCCTAGGCCTCACCCTGAGACTGAGGCTTATGCCGGGAGGTCGCGCTTCCGACGGTCAGCTGCTCGACGCCGGCTTCGCCGTCACGCTTGCAAAGCGACTCTGACCGGTTCCAGGGCGGCAGCCTCGCCGCGGAGGGCGCTCGACGGACTCGCCTCGGCCCTTGCCGCGGCTAAGGGGTGGGATTCAGTGAGGTGCTGAAGCAGTGGCAGAGCTCGTCGCGCGCCCGTCGAGCTCGCGCCGATATGCGCCGATCAGCTCCTCGGCCGAGGCGAACACCGGCTGCGAGCGCACGAAATCGAGGTACGCGTTGCCGGCGGCGAACAGCTCGGGCCCCGCGCCGCGGGCGGGGCGCTCGAGAAGCTCATCGACGTCGGCGTAGAGGCCGAGGTCGGCGTGGACGTGCGCCGGGTCGAGGAAGTCGGTCGAGTCCTCGGTTCCGTCCCAGCCGATCAGCCGCGTCTGGAGGCAGAAGTGGCAGGTCCGGCTCGCCAGGTCCGGGTCGGTCGAGGGGTCACACTTGAGCCAGCGTCCGTCGACGCGCACGGCGGCGTGGACGTGGACGGAGGTCGGCGATGCGCGGCGAGTCAGGAAGTCGGGGCCGATCGGTCCGAAGTAGTGCTGGGTGTCGACGCGCAGGACCCCGTAGACGGCGCCGATCCCCGCCGCGCGAAGGAGGGCCACGAGCAGGTTGGCCTTGTTGGTGCAGGTGCCCGTGCCCTGGGTGAGCGTCTGCGAGGCGCGCACCCCCCAGGGGCCGAAGGCGTAGGGGATCTCGTCGCGGACGAACCGATACAGCCGCACGGCCGCCTCGCGCTCTGAGCCCGCGTCGCGGGTCAGGTGATCGCAGAGCGCGCGGACCGTGATCGCCTGCGAGTCGCAGTAGCGGGTCGGGGCGAGGAACTCGGCGCCCTCGGCGGGGCGGGGATCGGAGGGCCGGAAGAGCGGCCGGCGCTCCGGCGGCGAGACGAAGCGGCGCAGGAAGCCCGGAGCCCACCAGTTGGCGCCTCCGAGCAGTCGCATCAGCGCGGGCACGAGCAGCGCGCGCATCACGGTCGCGTCGAGCAGGACCGCGAGCGCCGCGCCGACCCCCACCTGCTTGACGAGGGCGTGACGGGCGAATACGAGCGACAGGAGCGCTGCGCACAGCAGCACCGCCGCCCAGGTGACGACGCGCCCCGAGCGCTCGAGCCCGAGCGCGACGGCCTCGCCGTCGGAGGCGCCGGCGGCGCGGGCCTCGCGGATGCGCCGCAGCAGGAAGACGCCGTAGTCGGTGGTGAGCGCGAAGGCGATCGCCGCCGTGAGGACGACGACCGAGGCCTCGAGCGAGCCGGTGCCCGTATAGCCGAGGACCTCCTCCAGGGCGCCGGTCTGGAAGATCGCGGTCGTGATCCCGAGCGCCGCGGCGACGGTCAGGGCGGCCATGAGGAGCGTCTTCACGGGGAGAACGACCGAGCCCGTGGCGAGCCACACCGAGGCGAGCACGACGAGGGCGAGGATGGCGAGGCAGAGGGGGAGGCGCGACTCGATGTCTTCCCTCAGGTCGACGAGCGCGGCCGACTCGCCGCCGACGAGCACGGGCAAATCGCGGGTGAGCTCGCGCGCGTCCTCGACGAGCGCCTCGCTCTGGGCCGACAGGGGTCCGACCTGCGCCCGCGGGACGACATCGATGCGCCAGACGCCGGAGCCCGCAGGGCGTGGGCCGAGGACAGCGCCGGCGGTGGGCGGCAGCTCCTCGAGGCGCTCGCGCGCCGTGGTCGCCGTCGTCCGGTCGCCCTCGATCGCGAGGAGCACCGGAGCCGCCTCGCCGGCGAGGCCCTCGCGGGGCACCTGCTCGGCGAACCTCCGGTCCTCTGGCCCCCCGGGGACGACGCGCGGGTCGACCTGGGTGAGCTCGCGCCCGAGCGCCGGGGCCGCGGCGGCGAGGAGCAGCACGCTCACGAGGCAGGCGACCAGCGCCGGGCGGTGCATGACGAGGCGGGCCGTCCGCCGCTAGAACCCCGAGCTCGCGGGCTGGGCCTCGGCCGCGGCGGCCGCCCGCAGGCGTCTCGGAGCGAGCGCGTCGAT
>JBPCMT010000059.1:0-3232 GCA_051001995.1 Thermoleophilaceae bacterium | reverse complement strand
CTCTCTACTCGGCCACCAAGTGGGCGGTCACCGCCATGGGCGAGGGGCTGCGCCAGGAGGTCTCCGACTCCGACGTCAAGGTGACCCTGATCGAGCCCGGGATGGTCGACACGCCGTTCTTCGACTCACCGGTCGAGGGAGCGCTGCGCGCCGAGGACGTGGCGCGCTCGGTGATCTATGCGCTCTCGGAGCCACCGCATGTGGACGTGAACGAGATCCTGATCCGGCCGATTCGCCAGCCCTCTTAGCCGCCGCAGGTACACGGGCGGACGCTGAGCGCGAACGCTCAGGGCGGACGCTCAAAGCGACCAGCTCTCGAAGCGTCGGCCGGGAACGCCCGGAGGCGCTCGACGTCGTCGCGCAGCAGCTCTTCGAGCCGCGCTCGCCACTCGGCGCTCAGCTCCGGTCGTGCGACCGTTCGCCCAAAGGCGCGCCGGTACGCGCGGCCGAGGCCCTGGGTTGTCCCGGGGGGAAGCCGGTGGGCGAGGCTCGCGAGCGGTCGCTCGACGCGCTGGGCCAGGCCGAGGGCAGGCCGCTTCTCGCTCGAGGCGTGGTGACACGGGTGAACCGCTCTGAGACGAACGAACCATCGACCGAAAGGAAGCGGAAAGCGCGCGCGAGAGTGCCGGCGGTATCGGCCCTGAGGTCCTCCTGCGCCACTACGAGGAGCCGCTCGCTTGGGAAATGCTCCAGCCAGCGCTCGATCTGCATGAAGTAGCGGCTGCGATTGACGAACACCATTCCTGTGCCGCGCTCGATGTCGCGGAGCGTCTCCTCAAGCGAGCGCCGCTCGCGGTTGGCGTCGACTCTGTGGAGGTAGTGCGAGACGATCCGCTCAATCGGGTCGCGGACCATGTAGATCAGGGCTGCTCCCGGGACGACCGCGGCGGCGCGCTCGGGTATCCGCTCGACATTCGGGTAGGCGGTGTAGTTGGGTGAAGATTCCCCTCGAACCGCGACGTCGTCGGGGTGGTGCGACGCATACCATTCGACGCCGCGGTGCCAGTTGCCGTTCGCGACGTGGTGCGGCCGGTCGTCGTACTCGACGAAGAAGTCGAGCTCCTTCGGGTCCCGACATCGTTATCTCGGGGTGGGCGTCGAGGTAGCGGTGGAGGCTCGTCGTACCGCATTTCTGGGCGCCGATGACGAGCAAGTTCGGGAGCATGTGGACTTGTTAGCAGGCGGCCGCGCCGGCCTTCGCCTGCGACGGGTCCGACGCATCCCTCTCGTACGGTGGGGGTGTGAGGGGCTGGCCGCGCGTCTACGCGCACTTCGACATGGACGCCTTCTACGTGAGCGTCGAGCTGGGGCGGCGCCCGGAGCTGCGCGGCAAGCCGGTGGTGGTCTGCGGCGACAGCCCGCGGGCGGTCGTCACCACCGCCTCGTACGAGGCGCGCCGCTACGGCATCGGCTCGGCGATCCCCGCCGCGTGGGCGCGGCGCCGCTGCCCGCAGGCGGTCTTCATCCCCCCTGACTTCGACCTCTACCGGGCGCGGTCGCGCGAGGTCATGGGAGCGCTGCGCGAGCACTTCGACCTCGTCGAGGTCGCCGGGCTCGACGAGGCCTACGTCGACCTCGCCGGCCTCGGTCGCCCGCGGGCTGCCTGCCGGTGGGCGCAGGCCGCGATCCGCGAGGGCACCGGCCTGGGCTGCTCGGTGGGGATCGGGCCCAGCAAGCTGGTGGCCAAGGTCGCCTCCGACGCGGAGAAGCCCGACGGCTTCGTGGTGCTCAACCGCGCACAGGCCTGCGAGCGCTTCGCGACGGCGTCGCCGGGGATCGTACCGGGGGTCGGACCGCGGACGCTGGCTCGTCTGCGCGAGCGCGGGATCGAGACGCTCGGCGCGCTGGGCGCCACGCCCGACGAGCAGCTCGCGGGTTGGTTCGGCGCCCGGATGGGCCCGGCGCTCGGGCGGATCGCGCGCTTCGAGGACGCGCGGACGGTCGAGCCCGTTCGCCGTGCGAAGTCCGAGTCCAGGGAGACGACGTTCCGCAGCGACCTGTCCGGCCTCGCGGCGCTCGAGCCGATCCTGGAGCGGCTGTCCGCCGAGCTCTGCGCGGCGCTGGCAAAGCGCGGCCGCCGCGGGCGCACGATCGGCATCAAGGTCCGTCTCGACGATTTCTCTACCCACACGCGGGCGCGCACCCTGGCGGCTCCGACCGGCGACCTCGCGACCGTGGGAGGCGTCGCTCGACAGCTGCTGCGCGAGTTCGCCCCGCCCCGTCCGGTGCGGCTGCTCGGGGTCCGCGTCGCCGGCCTCGAAGAGCCGGGCGCTGAGGCAGCGGCGGCGCCCCCGCCGGCCGGCGAGCGGGAGCAGCTAGGGCTCGAACTCTAGGGAGGCGTCGAGGCGGCTATCTGTTCGCCCAGATCTCGTCCACGCCGCGCGGGAAGTCGAGCTGCCTGCGCGCGCCCTCGGTGAGGTCCCAGCGGCGGGGCTCGATGAAGGGGCCGCGGTCGATCACCTCGATGCGGCGCGTTCGGCCGCGGTAGTGAAACCTCACGCGAGTGCCGCACGGCAGTCGCTTGTGGGCCACGCCGACCGTGCCCTCGCGCAGGATCTGCCCGCAGGCGGTCCGATTTCCGTAGAAACCGGGGCCGTAATAGGAGGCCTGATCCTCGCGGTAGACGTAGACGGGGTGGTCGAGGGCCACGCGGTCACCGAGGTTCGAGCGGCTAGCGCCGACCCGGGCGCGCAGTTCGTACGCTCCGAGCGACGACGGCTCGAAGCGCGCGCGAAAGGCGCCGCCTTCGCCGGTCTCGGTGGCGGCGATCGTGTCCCAGCCACCCTTCCCCGTCGGCCGCTGGACGGCGATCCGGCGCCCGGGGTCCCCTGGAGTGAGCTCCCCCGTCACCTTGACGCCGCGATCGCGGAGCTGGTGGCGGCGGGCCTTGACGGTGAGCCTGGCGCGCACACCGACGTCCACGCCAGGGCTCCGGAGCGCCCCGTCCGGCCGCGGCGAGACCGCCCGGAAGGTGCCGGTGCGGCGAGGGCTTGCGCCTACCTCGTACCGCCCCTCGCGGCTCGTCTGCGTCTCGGCGACCGTGCGAAAGGCGCCTCCTGGGCCCCGGAACTGGAGCTCGACGAGGGTTCCGCGACGCGCCGGCTGTCGCCGCCCCGTGAAGGCGACGCGCTGGCCGACCGTGACGGTGTCGCGCTCGGCGCGGATCGTCAGCTCATCGCCGCCGGCCCCCGCCGGCGCTTCCCCGCGGGCCTGCGCCGGGACGGCGACCGCC
>JBPCMT010000058.1:0-27795 GCA_051001995.1 Thermoleophilaceae bacterium | reverse complement strand
AGCTTCAAGAACGCGGAAATCCGCTCGAGGAGCGGGCCTCCATTAGTCGGGGCGACTGGATTTGAACCAGCGACCGCTCGGCCCCCAGCCGAGTGCGCTACCAGACTGCGCCACGCCCCGGCGCCGGGGCAAGTCTACGCGAAGTTTCGCAAGCGATCCTCGACGAGATGGAGACTCCGACGTGGTGTGTGCGAACTGCCACCGGAGTCGCACGGCCCCGACGACGAGGCACGATCCGCGCTGTTCTAGCGCCCAGTAGCGTCCCCAACAGACAAGCGGGCGACGGGACTCGAACCCGTTCTTCGAGCTTGGAAGGCTCGCGTGCAACCGGTGACACCTCGCCCGCGCCGATCTTCGAGGATACTCAGGCTCGTTCCCGCTTCGGAACCCCCCTGGGCGGACACCGTGACAACCAGGATGGCATCCACCCGCGACAGCTACGTCCCGGCGCTCGCCTTCCACCGCCTCACGCCGCTCTTTGACCCGGTCGTCCGGCTGACCACGCGCGAGCGGGCGTTCAAGCGGCGCCTGCTCGACCAGGCGGCGATCGCATCGGGCGAGCGTGTGCTCGACCTCGGCTGCGGCACCGGGACGCTGGCGCTCATGGCGAAACGGCGCGAGCCGGCCGCCGAGCTCGTCGGTATCGACGGCGATCCGGCGATCCTCGGCCGCGCCCGCACGAAGGCGGACGAGGCGGGTCTCGAGATCGGCCTCGACGAGGGTCTCGCCGACGAGTTGCCCTATCCGGACGGCTCGTTCGACAAGGTCCTGTCGACCCTGCTCTTCCACCACCTCGCGCGCGACGTCAAGGAGGGCGCCGCGCGTGAGGTCGCGCGCGTGCTGCGTCCGGGCGGCGAGCTGCACGTCGTCGATTGGGGCCCGCCGCCGGACCCCGTGGCGCGCTTTCAGTTCCTCTTCGTCCAGGCCTTCGACGGCTTCGAGTCGACGCGTGACAACATCGCCGGCCGGCTCCCCGCGATTTTCACGGGTGCCGGCCTGAGTGACGTTCGCGAAGGATCCCGCCTGAGGGTGACGTTCGGCTCGCTATCGCTCTACTCGGCGGTGCGGGGCGCCACGTAAGAGCGGCGCCGTCTAGTAGCGGCGGGCACGCCGGGCGCGCCACGAGTCATAGAGGCGCTTGGCGGCGGCGAACTGCATCAATCGCTTCAGCATCTTCGGTCCCCTCCTTCCTTCGTCACCAAGGGTCTACCCCGCGAGCGCGCCGGAAAACCGGCGCGCGGGGGCCGATCCAGGCCGCTCGGGTAGCCTGCGGAGGGTGACCCACCACCGGCACTCCGTGAGCGCTCCGGACGCGCCGGATGCCGTGGGCGCGTACTCGCACGCCGTCGTCTCGAACGGCCTCGTCTTCTGCTCGGGGCAGGTACCGCTCGATCCCGCGAGCGGCGAGCTCGTGGGGGGCGATGTGCCCGCGCAGCTGAAGCGCTGCCTCGACAGCCTCGCGACCGTGTCCAAGTCCGCGGGCGCCAGGCTCGCCGACGCCGTGCGGATCACGCTGTACCTGACCGACCTGCCCGGAGACTGGAGTGCGGTGAACGAGGCGTACGGCGCGTACTTCACCGGGAGCGACCCGCCGGCCCGCGTGACGATCGGAGTCGCGGCGCTGCCCAAGGGCGCTCGGATCGAGGTCGACGCGGTCGTGGCGCTACCGGACTGACGCTGCGATGGCGGTCGGCCATGCGTCGGTGACCGCTCGCGACGTCGAGCGGGCTCGCGCGACCATCGCCGACCGGATCCGGGAGACGCCGTTGGTCGCCGCCGGCGAGCTGTCGCGGCGGGTCGGCGCCGAGGTGTGCCTCAAGGCCGAGAATCTCCAGCTCACGGGCTCGTTCAAGATCCGCGGCGCCACGAATCGGCTGGCGCAACTGAGTGAGGCGGAGCGCTACGCCGGCGTGGTCGCGGCGAGCGCAGGCAACCACGCCCAGGCCGTGGCGCTAGCGGCGCGGCGGCTTGGGGTGCGGGCGACGCTCTGCATGCCTCAAGGCGCGCCGCTCGCCAAGCTGGCCGCGGTCGGCCAGTACGGCGGCGAGGTCCGGCCTGTGGTGGGCTCCTACGACGAGTGCGGGCAGGCCGCCCGCGAGGTGGCGCAGCGGGAGGGCAAGACGCTCGTCCACGCGTTCGACGACTCCGACGTCGTCGCCGGGCAGGGCAGCGTCGGGCTGGAGATCGCGGAGCAGGCTCCGCGGACGTGGCTCGTAGTGGTCCCGCTCGGCGGCGGCGGCCTGGCCGCCGGTATCGCGCTGGCGGCGAAGGACCGGCTCGCGGACGTGCGCGTCGTCGGCGTCCAGGCCGAGGCGTGCGCGCCTTACCCGTCGTCGCTCGCGGCTCATCGGCCGATGGGCGCACGGTCGTCGCGCACGATCGCCGACGGCGTGGCGGTCAAGCGACCCGGCGAGCTGACGCTGCCGCTCGTCGAGCGCCTGGTGGACGAGGTCGTGACCGTGAGCGACGACGAGATCGCCCAGGCCATGGTCCTGCTGCTCGAGCGCTCGAAGATGGTGGTGGAGGGCGCCGGCGCGGTTGCGGTCGCGGCGTTGATGCAGGGACGCGTCACGCCACCGGCGCGCGGTCAGGTCTGCGCAGTGCTGTCCGGCGGCAACGTGGACGCGTCCCTGCTCGCCGAGTGCATCCGGCTCGGGGAGACAGCGGCCGGGCGGCGGATCGTTCTGGCGACGGTGGTCCCCGACCAGCCGGGCGCGCTCGCGGGACTGTTGCGTGTCGTGGCCGACCACGGCGCCAACGTCCTCGATGTCGAGCACCTGCGCGACGGCGTCGACCTGCACGTGCGCGAGACCGCGATCCAGCTCGTGCTCCAGACAAACGGCGGCGAGCACGGCGAGGCGATTGTGGAGGCGGCCCGGGCCGAGGGATTCAGTGTGGCGGTGGAGCGGGAGGCGCGCTGAGCAGCGCACTGTTTCTCTAAGCGGGGCACCCAGGACTCGAACCTGGAATCTTCGGCTTTGGAGGCCGCTGCGATGTCCAATTTCGCCAGTGCCCCGAAGGTCGCCAATCGTATCGACGGAGCGCGATCCGTCTGTAGCTCGTGCGAACGTGTGTTCGCCACCATGCGTTCGCGAGAGGACTTCGAGTCCGTGATGAGATTGCTTCGGCGGCGACCTCTCGAGCGCTGAGATCGCGCGGAGGACCGGTGTTCCGCGCGCGACTGTCTCCAACCTGGCGCCGACGCCCCTACCGCGTGCGCAGACTCCTCACGCCGCCCCGGCGTGATTGGCGTTCCGGCAGACGAGTCGGCGTACTCCCACCTGCTCGGTCTCTACCTCGGCGACGGCCACATCGTGGCAGGCCCAGGTCACGCGGCCGTGTTGCGCCTGTACCTCGACGCCCGATACAGCCTGATCGTCGCTGAGGCGCGAGACGCGTTTACGAGGGTGGTCCCCTCCGCGCCCGTACGGCAGCATCCGAAGAAAGGTTGTGTCGTCCTCTCGGCGAGCTGTTCGATCTGGCCCGTCGCCTTCCCCCAGCACGGCCCGGGCCTACCGGCATGCGCGACATCTTCGCGAGCCATTGCGACCTACTGGGCGTCCGCTGGACGCAGTCGAACTTCAAGAGCATCTCCGTCTCCGACCGCGTGAGCGTCGCTCCTCGACTCCTCCATCGGTCCGAAGACGTAGCCCGCTCGTAGGATTGGGCCGAGCGGATGTGGCGGAACTGGTAGACGCGCCGCGTTTAGGTCGCGGTGGGCATCGCCCGTGGGGGTTCGAGTCCCTCCATCCGCACTCGGAGGGAGCCGCGGCTGACGCCGAAAGTCGCCTCGCGGAACCGCTGCACGCCGCCCCCCGACGGATTACACTGCTCCCGCGTGGAAGCCTCCGGCATCCGCATCCACCACCCCAATCGGGAGAAGCCCCAGGCGAAGGCGACCAAGGCTGGGGTGATCCTGCTCCTGGTGGCCAGCGCGGCGCTGATCGCGATCGTGTTCATCGGGGGCCTGAGCGAGCTGGCCGGCGCGCAGATCGTCGCCGTCGCATACGTCGTGCTCTACCTCGTGATGGCGTACTTCGTGGCGCGCTGGAGCCGGGGCGTGCTGCCGATGGCCGCGGCGCTCGCGATCATCTTCACCACGTTTGCGGCGGTTGCCGCCCCGGCGTGGCTGGCGCGCGACAAGACCGGACTCGACGACCCGCTGCTCCCGTCGGGGCTGCTCGGCCTCCTGACGTTCGTGATCCTCGCCGTCCAGATCCTCCTGATCCTGTTCGCCATGCGCGGCTTCCAGCAGGAGTGGAGCGTCGAGGTCGAGATCCGCGAGGACGGTCAGCCCCACGAGGAGCCGCCCCGCAAGTCCCGCGGCGCGCCCGACGAGCCCCCCGCCGAGCGGGAGACGTACGACGCGCCGACCGAAGGCGCGCGCTCCCGCGGCACCCCCTGAGCCCGCGCGCCGCGGCGCATCCGGTCGACCTGGGCCGTCGTTCCACCGATATGCGGCGTCAGAAAGGCCCAGGTCGCCGCTCGCTTCGCTCGACGCCTGAGCGACCGAGCGCAACGAACGAGAACAAGCAGTGCGGCGGGTGGGACTCGAACCCACAAGCCCTTGCGGGCAGCGGCTTTTGAGACCGCCTCGTTTACCAGTTTCGACACCGCCGCTCTGACGTCGAATCCTACGGCGGGGAGCCGGCGTGACCAGAAAGCCAAACGGCCGGCGGCCCCCGAAGCGGAAGCGGCGGGCGCCGCGAAGACGCTACGCCGCCGGGGTGCCCCTGTCGAACGGGCCGGCCGGACCGTCGTCCGCGGGGGCTGGCGAGCTCCGCGCGGGGCGCGTCGCCGCGCTACTGGGCCGGCCGCCGCTGCCCCCATCCGAGCGCCCGTCCAGCGCCGGTGACCTGACCGTCAGCAGCCCGCCGCCGAGGATCCCGCCCGCCGCGACCAAGCTGAGGATCAACGGAACCGTCCCGCCCGACGACTCCAGCACCAGCGTCAGCATCGCCCCGACCGCGACCGCGCCGGCGAGCAGCAGCAGGAGCCCCGCGGCCTCGAGCGGCAAGGCCTCACGGTTCACCGCGCGAATCACCGCAACGGCAACAGCCAGCGCTGCGAGCACGAACAGCAGCAGGTCCACCCACTTGAGCTGCCACGCGCTGCCGCCCAGGAACCAGTCGAACAGCATCAGGATCAGGAGAAGGAGCGCGCTCCCAGCGCCGAGCGCGAGACCGGGCTCGGGGCGGTCCAGCGAGAGGCCGCCGCCGCGCGGCGCGCCCGCTCCGCGGCCACCGCCGGTCCCCCGCGGTCCCGCGCGGCCTCGCCCACTCAGGACGCCAGAGCTCTGGAGCCGCTCTCGAACGCGGTCGACACCCGCCATCCGGGACGGACTCTAACCGCAGCGTCGGCGCCCACCCGTCTCGACGCCCCGGCGGCGCCGGCGGAGCGCAGAGCGCCGCCCGCGGCGATACTGCGCCCGTGGAAGCGATGCGCGAGATCGAGGCGCTCGTCGCCTTCGAGGGCAGGATCGCGGGCAGCGACGCGGAGCGGCGCGCCGCGGAGCACCTCGCTGGACGCCTGCGGTCGCTCGGCCGCGAGGCCGAGGTGCAGCCGATCAGCGTCTGGCCCAACTACGCCCTGACACACATGCTGCACGCGCTGCTCGCGGTCGTGGGCAGCCTGGTGTCGGTCGCCTCTCCCCTTCCCGGCGTGCTGATCGTCGCATTCGCCCTGCTCTCCGCGGTTGGGGACATGACCGGCACGCTGTTTCTCGTACGTCGCCTGACGGGCCGCAGGGCGTCGCAGAACGTCGTCTCGAGCGAGGACGGCGACAAGCCCGGGACGCTGGTGCTCGTGGCCCACTACGACGCCGCCCGCGCCGGCGCGATCTTCGCCCCACGCCTCGCCGAGCGGCGCGCCGCTCTCGCGCAGCGGCTCCGCCTCCCGATCGGGCTCGGCGGCGCCTTTACGATCGCGATGCTCGTCGTGCTGCTGTGCACCGGGCTCAGGCTCCTCGGCGTCGATTCGCTGCTCGTCTCGATCGTCCAGTTCGTCCCCACCATCCTGCTGGTGCTCGCCGTGCCGGCGCTTGCGGACATCCAGGTCTCCTCCCCCGTGCCGGGAGCGGCCGACAACGCCTCCGGGGTGGCCGCCGTGCTCGAGCTGGCGCGGCGCTACGGCGGCGAGCTGGACCACCTCGACCTGACGGTTCTGTTCACCGGCGCCGAGGAGTCGATGTCGCTCGGGATGCGCGAGTGGCTGCGCTCGCAGCGCTCGAGGCTGCCGGGCGAGCGGACGCTCGTGCTGAACTTCGACAAGGTCGCGAACGGCACGGTCCGCTACGCCGCGAAGGAGGGCCTGGTGGTCGCGGCGGCGCACGACCCCGAGATCGTCGGAATCTGCGACGACATCGCCGCGGGGGACGACGGCGGGCGCTTCGGCGCGCGGCCGGTCGTGGGCCGCGCCACGAGCGACGCCCTGCTCGCACGCGCACGCGGATACCGGTCGATCACGCTCTCCTGCCTGTCCGCGCTCGACTACCAGCCGAACCACCACCAGCCGACGGACACACCGGACCGGGTCGATCCCGAGGCCCTCGAGCGCGCGCTGGCGTTCTCCTCGGAGCTCATCGAGCGCGTCGACGACGAGCTCGGGCCCGAGCTGGAACATCCGTCGTAGAGCGTTCTCGGTAGAATCCCGCGTCGCCGGGAGGAGGAGGCGCGTCAAGACGTGCGCTCCCGGCACTTCGTCGGAGCCTTGGCTCCGCCCGCCCGCTCCGGGCGGCGCTCTTGTTTCCAACATAGGAGGCCGACGTACGTGCTTGACGCAGAGGCTGTCGATTCACGCGCCCGCAAGTCACCCGCCGAGCCCCTCGAGATCCGGTTCCCGGCCCACGACGGTGAGGTCGATCAGGACGAGGAGTGGTGCGAGGTCGCCTACGACGGCACCAAGCGCCATATCCGCTTCCACGACTACGCGGCCGTGTACTCGGTTCCGGGGCTGTACGAGCGGATCTTCTACGACGAGCTCGGCTGCGAGTCGCCGCAGACGGTCTGCGGGCTGCTGCGCGACGAGCTGGACCGTGCGGACGCCGATGCCGGCGAACTGCGCGTCATCGACGTCGGAGCCGGAAACGGGATGGTCGGCGAGGAGCTCGCCAAGCTCGGCGGCGACTCGATCGTCGGCGTGGACATCATCCCCGAGGCCGCCGAGGCCGCGGAGCGCGATCGCCCGGGGGTCTACGACGACTACCTCGTCGTGGACCTGACCGACATCCCGGCCGAGACGCGCGAGCAGCTCGAGGAGCGGCGCTTCAACTGCCTCACTAGCGTCGCCGCCCTCGGCTTCGGGGACATGCCGCCGCGCGCGTTCGCCGAGGCCTACAACCTCGTCGCCGACGGTGGGTGGATCGCGATCAACATCAAGGAGGACTTCCTCACCAACGAGGACGGCAATGGCACCGGCTTCGCGAGCCTGATACGTCGAATGCTCCGCGAGGAGACGTTGGACCTGCTCGGGAAGCGGCGCTACCGCCACCGCCTGTCGATGTCACTCGAGCCGCTGCACTACGTGGCGATGGTCGCGCGCAAGCGGCAAGACGTCCCCGGCGACTGGCTGGACGAGCTCGACGACTGAGAGGCGGGCCGGCGCCCGCGCGCCTGCCTCAGACCGGCGTGACGGGGTTGTGCTTCGCGGGCCACTCGCGTGCCTTGGAGCCCAGCGACGCGTAGCGGCGCACGAGCTCCGCGCGCAGGTCGTCGGGCTCGACGACCGCGTCCACGACCAGCTCCGACGCGAGGTGCAGCACGTCGATCTCGGCCGCGTACTCGGTGCGCAGCCGCTCGACGAACGCGGCGCGCTCCTCCTCGTCCTCGATCGCCTGGACCTGGTTGAAGTAGACCGCGTTGACCGCGGCCTCGGGGCCCATCACCGCGATCTTCGCCCCTGGGAACGCGATGCAGCCGTCGGGCTCGAACGCGGGGCCGGCCATCGCGTAGAGGCCCGCCCCGTAGGCCTTGCGGACGATCACCGACAGCTTGGGGACGGTGGCCTCGGAGACCGCCGAGATCATCTTGGCGCCAGCGCGGATGATGCCCTGGCGCTCGACCTGCGTGCCGATCATGAAGCCGGGCACGTCGGCGAGGAACAGGAGCGGGACGTTGAACGCGTTGCAGGTCCAGATGAAGCGCGCGGCCTTGTCGGCCGAGTCCACGAAGAGCACTCCCCCGCGCTGGCGCGGCTGGTTGGCCACGATCCCGACGACCCGGCCCTCGAGCCGCCCGTACCCCACGATCAGCTCCTTAGCCCAGCGCCGCTGGACCTCGAGGAACGAGCCGCCGTCGAGGAGCGCGTCGATCAGCCCATGCATGTCGAACGGCTTGTTCTCGTCGGCAGGGAGCAACGCGCCGATCGGCCCCTGGCCGGCCTCGGGCTCTGACGGGGGCGCGACCGGCGCCGGCGAGCGATGGCTCGACGGGAAGTAGGAGAGGTAGCGGGCGGCCAGGTCCACGCCCTCCTCGTCCGAGTCGACGAGGAAGTGCCCGCAGCCCGACACGCCCGTGTGCATGCGCGCGCCGCCCATTTCCTCGAGCGTGACGCGTTCCCCGATCACCATTTCCGCCATCCGCGGCGAGCCGAGGTACATCGACGCGTTGCCGTCACGCATGATCACGACATCGCAGAACGCCGGGATGTACGCGCCGCCGGCGGCGGAGGGCCCGAACAGCACGCACACCTGCGGCACGACGCCCGACAGCTTGACCTCGGTGTGGAAGATCCGCCCCGCCCCGCGCCGGCCGGGGAACATCCGCACCTGATCGGTGATGCGCGCGCCGGCCGAGTCCACCATGTAGACGATCGGCACGCGGGCCGCGAGCGCGCGCTCCTGGATCCGGATGATCTTCTCGACGGTCCGCGGCCCCCAGGAGCCCGCCTTGACCGTCGGGTCATTCGCCATCAGGCAGATCGGCCGGCCGGCGACGGTGGCCGTCCCGGTCACGACGCCGTCGGCGCCGAAGCCCTCCTCCTCCCAGTTGGCGAGCAGCGCCTCCTCGGAGAAGGAGCCGTCGTCCACGAGGCGCGCGACGCGCTCGCGCACCGGCAGCTTGCCCTGCTCGGCCGCCCGGTCGCGGTGGCGCGCCGGGCCGCCCGCGCGCGCTCGGTCGAGCGCCGCCGCGAGGTCCGACGCGGTGCTCCGCGGCTCGGTCAGAGTCCGAGCGCGGCGGCCACCGGCTTCTCGCCCGAGTAGTCGTAGAAGCCGCGCCCCGACTTGCGACCGAAGAAGCCGGCGGAGACCATCTTGCGCAGGGTCGGGGGCGCCGCGAAGCGACGCTCGCGGTACTCGTCGAACATGATGTCGGCGATCGCCTTCGTCGTATCGAGGCCCACGAAGTCGAGCAGCGTGAACGGGCCCATCGGGTGGTTCGCGCCGGCCTTCATCGCGGCGTCGATCTGCTCGATCGACCCGGCGCCCTCCTCATAGGCGCGGATCGCGTCGAGCATGAACGGGAACAGCAGCCGGTTGACGATGAAGCCGGTCTTGTCCTTGGCATGCACGCAGAGCTTGCCGAGCCGCTCGCCGAACTCGAAGCCGGTCCGAAGCGACTCCTCGTCGGTCGTGATCGTCTGGATCACCTCGAGCAGCGGCATCAGCTGCGGCGGGTTGAAGAAATGGAGGCCGATGAAGCGCTCGGGCCGCTTGGTGGAGGCGGCCTGGTCGATCACCGCCAGCGAGGAGGTGTTGGTGGCGAAGACCGCGCCGTCCTTGACGATCGCGTCGACCTCGTTCCACATCTCGAGCTTCGTGCCGAGGTCCTCGGTGATCGCCTCGATCACGAGGTCGCAGTCGGCGAGCGCGCCGTAGTCGGTGGTCGCCTCGATGCGCGCGCGGGCGGCGTCGGCGTCTGCCTGCTCGGCCTTGCCCTTCTCGACCGCGCGCGCGAGCTGCTTCTCGATGCGCGCGTAGGCGCGCTCGACGCGCTCGACGTCGCGCTCGCGCAGCACCACGTCGTACTCGGCCTGCGCCGCGATCTGGGCGATGCCGTGGCCCATCAGCCCTCCGCCGAGGACGCCGACCTTCGATACCTGCATCAGCGACAGCCTCCGATCTGCATTAGCCTCCGATCCCGCCTGGATCGTCCGTAGGAGCGTCGGGAGCTTATATGCGGCTCGTCGAAGTCGAGGATCGCGGCGCCGTCCGCCACGTCGTCATGCGGCGGCCCGAGAAGCGCAACGCCATGAACGCGGAGGTCGTGCTGTCGCTGGGCGAGGCGTTCGAGGCGGCCGCGGCCGACGACGCCGTTCGCTGCGTGGTGGTGCGCGGCGACGGCCCGATGTTCTCGTCGGGGATGGACCTGTCCGCGCTGCGGGAGCTCTCCGAGCGACCGCAGACCCTGAGGCCGTTCCGCGCGCGGGTGCTGCGCGCCTGGAACCTGCTCGAGGAGATGACCAAGCCGACGGTGTGCCAGATTCACGGCGCCTGCATCGGCGGGGCGATGGAGCTCGCCCTGGCGTGCGACATGCGCGTGATGGCCGAGGACGCCGTCTGCGGCCTGCCCGAGGCCCGGATCGGCCTGCTCCCGGACGTGGGCGGCTGCTCGCGGCTGCCGGCCGTGGTCGGGCTGGGGGTGGCGAAGGAGCTGATCATGACCGGGCGGGTGATCGACGGGCGCGAGGCGCACCGGATCGGCCTGGCCAACCGGATCACGCCCGCGGCGGAGCTCGAGCAGGTGACGGGCGCGCTGTGCGACGAGCTGCTGGCGTGCGCGCCGCTCGCTGTCGGGCTCGCGAAGCGGGTGATGGACGCGGCAGCCAAGCCGGCGCTCGCCGGGACGCTCGAGCAGGAGGTCACCTCGCAGGTGGTGCTGGCGGGCTCCGACGACTACGCCGAGGGGACGCGCGCCTTCCTCGACAAGCGCGATCCCGAGTTCGCCGGGCGCTGACCGGCCGCGCCGACCCTGTAACGCGGTCCGAAGCAACTCCGCGTACCCTTTCGTGTTCATGATCGTGGCGGCGATGGACGCCGCCGAGCTCGAAGGCAGGCAGGCATGCTCCCGCGCAGCATTACCACGGTATTGGCGGCCGCCCTTGCGGTGGCGCTCGCCCCTGCCGCGAGCGCCCAGGAGCCGGGCTACGACGGCGCGGCGAACTACGACGACGACACCGTGATCGTCAGCTACAAGCCGCGGGTCGAGCGCGCCGCCGCCCTGCCGCTGCTCGATCGCGCGGGGGTCGAGCGGACCGTGGAGCGGATCGCGAGCGTGGACGCTTCCGTGGTGCGGGTCGAGGGCGACCCGGCGGCGGTGGCCGATCGGCTCGAGGCGAGCCCGATGGTCGCCTACGCCGAGCCGAACGTCCTCTTCAGTGCCCAGGCCGCCCGCAGGCCCAATGACGCCGGCTTCGGCAGCCTGTGGGGACTGCGAAACGCCGGGCAGACCGGCGGCCGGCCGGGCGCGGACATCAGCGCCGTCAAGGGCTGGTCGGAGGCGAGGGTGGCGAGCTATCCCGCGACCGGCGGCGCGCCCGTCGCGATCATCGACACCGGCATCGACCGCGCACACCCCGACCTCGCGGGCAAGACGCTCCGTTGCCAGGAGCAGATCGTGCCGGTGCTGAGCACGGGGAGCTGCATCGACGACACCGGTCACGGGACCCACGTGGCCGGGATCCTCGCGGCGGTGGCCGACAACGGCATCGGGGTGGCCGGCGTGGCGTTCAACTCACCGCTGCTCGTCTGCAGGGCGCTCGGTGGCTCCGACCAGAAGGGTCGCGCCTCCGACGTCGCCAAGTGCATCGAGTGGGCGCACGCCCGTGGCGCGCGAGTGATCTCGATGAGCTTCGCCGGCGGTCGCTCGAAGACCGTTCATCGCGCGATCCTGCGCGCATGGGAAGGCGGGCGGCGCGGAGGCTCCGTGCTCGTCGCCGCCGCCGGCAACGGCGGCTTCAACCTTCCCACCTACCCCGCCGCTCACGAGGAGGTCATATCGGTGGCGGCCACCAACGACCGCGACCGTCACGCCAGCTTCTCGAACAGCCACAGCACGGTCGACGTGGCCGCGCCGGGAGCGGGCATCCTCTCGACCTACAGCGGCGGCGGCTACACCAAGCTCTCAGGCACCTCGATGTCCGTGCCCTACGTCTCGGGAGTCGCCGCCCAGGTCCGCGGGCTCCATCCGAAGTGGCCCGCGAGCCGCGTCCGCAAGGTCATCCGCCGCTCGGCCGACGACCTCGGCAGGCGCGGCCACGACGCGCGCTACGGCTTCGGCCGCGTGAACCTCGCGCGAGCCGCGCGGCGCTAGGCGCCCTCCCGCTCGCCGGCGCGCGGGCGCCACTCGACCGGCCCGGCGGTGAGCACGTGCCCCGACAGCGGCCGCCCCAGGACCCGCTGCGCCTCGCGCGCCGCTGCGACCAGTCGCTCCAGGTCGACGCCCGTCTCGAGCCCCATCTCGTGCAGCATCGAGACGAGGTCCTCGCTCGCGATGTTCCCCGTCGCCCCGCGCGGCACCGGGCAGCCCCCGAGCTCGCCGAACGAGGCCTCGAAGGAGCGCACCCCCGCGTCGAGGGCGGCCAGGACGTTGGCGAGCCCCTGGCCGCGCGTGTTGTGGAAGTGCGCGGTCAGCTCGACGTCGGTCCCCAGTCGCTCGCGGGCGGCGGGAAAGAGCTCGCGCACCTGGCGCGGGTTGGCCATCCCCGTGGTGTCCCCGAAGGCCACCTCCTCGCACCCCGCGGCCACCAGGCGCTCGGCGATCGCGAAGACGCGCTCGGGCGCGACCGCGCCCTCGTAGGGGCAGCCGAACGCGACCGATACCACTCCCTCGCAGCGCAGGCCCTCGCCGCGTGCGGTCCTCATCACGTCCTCCAAGCCGACCAGCGACTCCTCGACCGACCGGTTCACGTTCTTGCGGTTGTGCGTCTCGGTGGCCGAGAGGAACCCGTTGACCTCGTCGATCCGGTCGCGTTGGGAGAGCGCGCCGTCGAGCCCACGTCTGTTTGGGACGAGCACCGAGACGGAGACGTGGTCGGGAATCTCAGCGGCTCCCAGCACCTCGGCCGCGTCGGCGAGCTGAGGGACCACGTCGCCGCGGACGAAGCTCGTCACCTCGAGCCGCTCCACGCCGGTCCGGGAGAGCATCTCGACGAGACGCACCTTGTCGGCGGTCGCGATCACCTCGGGCTCGTTCTGAAAGCCGTCCCGCGGCCCGACCTCCCGGATCAGGACCCGTGCGCCGCGGTCCATCGCTGGGCCCACTCCTAGACCATGCCGAGGCCGCCGCTGACGCCCAGCGTCTCCCCGGTGACGAAGGCGGCGTCCTCAGAGGCGAGGAATGCCACGGCCGCGGCCACCTCCTCAGGCTTGCCGATCCGGCGCATGGCCGTCGAGCCGACCATCGTTTGGACCAGGCGCTCGCCAAGCTCGCCGAGCTGCTCGGGGGCCGCCATCAGGAGCGGCGTCTCGATCGGACCGGGCGCCACGGCGTTGCAGGTGATCCCGTAACGGGCGGACTCGCGTGCGACGGCCTTTGTGAAGCCGATCACCCCCGCCTTCGCGGCCGAGTAGACGACCGAGCCCTTGGAGCCGACGCGGCCGGCTTCCGACGCCACGTTCACGATCCGTCCGTAGCCGCGCTCCTGCATCCCAGGAAGGGCCGCGTGGGTCACCGCCAGCACTCCGCGAAGGTTGACCGCCAGTACGCGGTCCCACATGTCCGCCTCCGTGCGAGTGAAGAAGCCGAACTCGTCGTAGCCCGCGTTGTTGACGAGGATCTCGAGCGGGCCGACCGCCGCCTCGAACCCCTCGACCGCCTCCGCGACCGACTCGACCGACCGCACGTCGAGCTCGAAGGCGCGGCCCTCGACCTCGGCCGCCACCGCGTCCGCCTTCGTGAGGTCGACGTCCGTGACCGCGACGGTCGCCCCCTCTGCGGCCAGCCGCAGGCAGGTGGCCGCGCCGATCCCACTGCCGCCGCCGGTCACGAGAGCTGTGCGTCCCTGGAGCCTCATCGGGGCGCCGAGCCTACCCGGCGGAAGCTCCTTCGCCCGGGACTCCCGGCGCTTCGGGCCGCAAGGCGCCGATATGCACCTTCCCTCTTTGGGAATGGTCAGAACGGATGAGCATTCTTTCTGACCATTCTCGAGAAGCGACACCGCAGCGCCCGCCGCACCGAACTCGTCGGCGGCGGCGCGCCTGTCCGACGAAGCGGCCCCGTGGACGGTGGGCGGCGGGCGCTAGGCTCGCGCGCGGTGAGTGCCGACAGCGACGCGACGCGGCCGTCGCCGGTCCCGATCGTCGGTGGGACCGGCGCTCTCGGCTTCGGCCTCGCGCTGCGCCTGGCGAGGGCCGGCGTGCCGGTCGTGATCGGCTCGCGGCGCGCCGACTCGGCCGCCGCGGCCGCTGACCGCCTCGTCGAGCGCGTCCCTGACGCGAAGGCGGAGGGCGTCCCGAACGCCGAGGCCGCCGAGCGCGGCCCCATCGTGGTGCTGGCGGTGCCCTTCCGCGCTCAGTCCGAGAACCTCACGAACCTCAAGCAGGCGCTTGGACCCGGCCAGGTGCTGCTCGACGCGACCGTGCCGCTCGCGGCTGCAGTGTCCGGGCGGGCGACGCGGCTGCTCGGCGTCCCACAGGGATCCGCGGCCGAGCAGGCCCGCGAGATGGCGCCCGAGGGCGTCCGCGTCGTCAGCGGCCTGCACTCGGTGAGCGCCGCTCTGCTCTCCGACCTCGAGCACGACCTCGACGAGGACGTGCTGCTCGCGGGCGACGAGCGCGACGCCAAGCGCGCCGTGGCGGAGCTCCTCGCCCGGATTCCCGGGCTCCGCCCCGTGGACTGCGGACGGCTCGAGATGGCGCGCCTCATCGAGGGTCTGACACCGTTGCTGATCTCGGTCAACTCGCGCCACAGGACGCGCGCCGGGGTCCGGCTGACGGGGCTTCCCGACGCTCCGTGGTAGCGAGCCCCCGCGCGTGATCGTCGTACTCGCGGGCGGCACCGGCGGCGCCAGGCTGGCGCGCGGCATCCTCGACGTGGTGGGCTCCGAGCGCCTGACCGTCATCGCCAACACCGGCGACGACGCCGAGGTATACGGCGTCCACGTCTCGCCCGACCCGGACCTCGTCACCTACTCGCTCGCCGACCTGATCGACGAGGAGCGCGGCTACGGCATTCGCGGCGACACCTGGCGGACGATGGCCGCGCTCGAGGCCGCGGGGCACCCGTCGTGGTTTCGCCTCGGCGATCGCGACCTCGCCACCTGCCTGCTGCGAACCGAGGCGCTGCGAGAAGGCGAGCGGCTCGCCACGGCCACCGCTCGCGTCGCGGCCGGCCTCGGGGTCCGCGCGCGCGTGGTGCCGATGACCGACGACCCGGTGCGCACCCATGTGCGCAGCCGCGGCAGCTGGGCTCCGTTTCAGGCGTTCATGATCCTCCAGCACGCGGCGGGGCCGATCGAGGCGGTCGAGCTCCGCGGCGTGGAGCGGGCGCGCCCGGCGCCCGAGGCGATCGCGGCGATCGAGGCCGCCGAGGCGATCGTGATCGGGCCCTCGAACCCGGTGATCTCGATCGGACCGATCCTGGCGGTGCCCGGGATGCGTGAGGCGATCGAGCGCAGCGGGGCGCCGACGGTCGCGGTCAGCCCGTTCGTGGGCGGCCGCGCTGTCAAGGGGCCGACCGAGGCCTTCTGCGAGCACGCCGGGCTGGCGCTCGGGGCGGACGGCGTCGTGAATGCGTACGAGCCGCTGCTCGCGGGCGTCGTCGCGGACGAGCGCGTCGCTCGCGCGGGCATCGCGTCGCTCGAGACCGACACCCTGATGGCCACGCGCGAGCGCCGCAGCGCTCTCGCGCGGGCGACGCTGGAATTTGCGAGCACGCTTCGCCGCTAGAGACCGCACTCGATCGGCCGTCGCGGTAGATTCGGGCCTCGCCCGAGGAAAGCGAGGACGCGCTCATGCGCACGATCGCCGTGCTGCCCATCAAGAGCTTTGGCGCCGCCAAGCAGCGGCTGTCGGGGGGGCTCCCGACCGGCTCGCGGCACCTTCTCGCGCAGGCGATGTTCTTCGACGTGCTGTCGTCGCTGCGCCGGGCACGCCGGCTGGAGACGGTCGCCGTGGTGACCGACGACCACGAGATCGAGGCGACCCTCCGCGGCGACCCGATCATCGTCCTGCGCGACCACGCGCGTGCCGGCCAATCGGCCGCGACACGGATCGGGATCGACCACGCGCTGGCCGAGGGCTTCGACCGCGTGCTGCTCGTGCCCGGCGACACCCCGCTGGTCGACGCCGCCGCGATCGACGGCCTGCTCGAGGCGAGCCGCGCCGAGCGCCTCGGCGCGGCGATCGTTCCCGACCGCCACCGCGCGGGGACCAACGCGCTGCTGATCGCACCGCCCGACGCCCTCGCGCCGAGCTTCGGGCCCGGCAGCCTCGAGCGCCACGTCGAGGCGGCGCGAGCGGGCGGATTGGAGCACCGGGTCGAGGAAGTCGGCTCCCTGATGCACGACGTCGACACCCTTGAGGACCTCGCGGCCCTGGCGGAGGTGCTCGACCAGCACCGCGGCACGGCGCCGCGGACGCGCGGGGCGCTGCGCCAGTTCGACCGCCTGAGGCTGGCCGACGAGCCGGATGCGCGTGAGCGCCGCCGCGCCGCCGCCGACCTCAACCCGCTCGAGAAGCGCGCGCCCGAGCCCGCGCAAGAGGCGCCGGACGGCGCCTGGCGTCCCACCCGCGAGGGCACTCCGAGCGACCAGCGCGCGGCCTGGGCCTGACACTCACCCTCTCGGCGCTGGCCGGCATCCCCGAGGTCGCCGCCTGCGACGACCTCGGACGCCTGATCGCGGACGCCGCCCCGCCGGACCTGGCCGACTCCGACGTGATCGTGGTCGCCCACAAGGTGGTGTCGAAGGCGGAGGGGCGCACGCGCTCCCTCGCGGACGTCGAGGCCGGCGAGGGCGCCCAGACGATCGCCGCGAGCCACGGCCGCGACCCGCGCCTCGTCCAGGTCGTCCTCGACGAGGCCACCGAGGTGCTGCGAGCCGAGCGCGGCGTGCTCGTGTGCGCGACCCGCCACGGCCTGGTCTGCGCCAACGCCGGCGTGGACCGCTCGAACGCCGCTCCCGACGAGGCGGTGCTGCTGCCGCTCGACCCCGACGCGTCGGCGCGCGCGATCCGCGCCCGGATCGCGGCGGCGCGTGGCGCCAGCCCGGGCATCGTGGTCGCCGACAGCTTCGGACGCGCCTGGCGGATCGGGCAGGTGGACGTCGCGCTAGGGGCCGCCGGCATCCGCGTCCTCGACGACTGGCGCGGACGGGCGGACGCCGGTGGGCGCGAGCTCACCGCGACCCACATCGCGGTCGGCGATGCCGTGGCCGCGGCCGCTGAGCTCGTGCGCGGCAAGGACTCGGGCGAGCCGGTCGTGCTGGCGCGCGGGCTCGCGCGCCACGTGACCGCGGAGGACGGCCCCGGCGCGGCGGCGCTCAGGCGGCCTGCGGCGGAGGACCTGTTCAGGTAGGCGGCGAGGCCCGCCGGCGCAGCACCGCGCCGGCCGCCGCCAGTACCGCACCGGCCAGCGCGAGCGCGCCGACCAAGAGGCCGGTCAGCGGAAGCGACCCCTCCCCGGCGGACCCGGCGGCCGCCCCCGGGGCGGCCACGCGGGTGGCGGTGTCCGCGGTCGCGCCGTCGGCGCCTCGTCCTGTCGCGGGAGCATCGCCGCCCCCCTCCTCCCCGCCATCGTGTTCGCCTGGCCCGGGCTCACCCGACGGCCCGCCCCCGGGCCCGCCTCCATCGTCTCCGCCGTCGCCGGGGCTCGCGCTCGACGACGCGGCGCACGTCTCGCCGCGGTCCGTAGCGAGCCGCCCGACCAGGTCGCAGTAGACGCGGAACGCCGGCTTCTTCGCGTAGTCGCTGCGGATCAGCCCGTACTGCTGCGTGAAACGGGGATCGGAGCTGTCGGCGTCGCGGAGGTTGAACCAGCGGTAGTCGCTCACGTTGTAGGTCCCGCGGAAGTCGTGCACGGCGCGCACGAGCGTCTCGGCCACGCGAGCCTGCATCTCCGGGGTACGCCCCGGACCCGTGGGCCAGCCGTTCTCCTCGACATGCATCGGGACTCGCTCGGGTATGCCCGGGATCGCGGCGTAGCAGCGAAGCGCGCTCATCGCGTTGACCATGCCGTCGCGCTCGTCGCCGGGGGCCTCTGCGGGAGGGAAGAAGGTGCCGGGGTAGGCGTCGAGCCCGATCCAGTCCACGGCCTCGACGAAGCGCTCGCCGCCGCGATCGCGCAGGTACTCCCAGAAGCTCTGCTCGTTGGCAGGATCGGTCCGGTAGAACCAGTTGAACCCGATCTCGAGCTGGTCGTAGCCTCGCTCGACCGCGGTCTCCTTCGCCGCGATCACCCCGCGGACGAGCGCCGCGCGGGCGCCCTCGAAGGCGCCGTCTGACGAGTCCTCCGAGATCGTCAGGTTGACCTCGTTGGTCACCTGGATCGCCTTGACCTTGGGGTTCGGCCCGAACGTGCGGACGACCTTGCGGACGAACCTCACCCACGCCCCGATGTCGCCCTCCTGCTCCTCGCTCGGGTGGTAGCGGAGCTGGTACTCGACCGCGTAACCGCGGCTCGTGTAGCGCTCCGTCAAGCGCTCGAAGCGCCTGATGCCGGCCTCCCCGTCCTCGAAGAAGAACCGGTTCAGGCGCAGGACGAAGGGCGCCCGCTCCGGCCGCAGCCGGTCGAGCGCGGCGAGCGTCCGTGGCGGCTGGTCCGGGACGGCCTCCGCGGGCACGCCGCCGACCTGACCGGCCTGGACCCCCGGCGTGATTCCGTAGCGCAGCAGCGGGCCCGGCCGCTGCGCAACGTCGTCCGCCTCGGTGTCGCCGACACACCCCGGGCTCGGGCTCGACTGCGCGGGAGCGGGCTCGTCGCCCGTCACGGCGACCGCGATGCTCAACGCGGCGAGCGCCACGACCGCCTGGGCTCGCCAGCGCGGCGGGCGCCCCTCCATCAGGCAGCCCTCGCCTGCTCGAACCGGCGCCTGACCTCGTACAGGGTCGTGCGCTCGGCGGCCGGGCTCCCGGCGGCGTGGGCCGCGCCCACGAGGTCCTCGACCGTGAGCATCGTCCCGTGGTAGGAGCCGGCCATGCGGCTGATCGACTCCTCCATCAGCGTCCCGCCGAGGTCGTTCACACCCCACCGGAGCGCCTCGGTGGCCGCGTCGAGGCCCATCTTCACCCAGCTCGCCTGGAGGTTCGGGATCGTCTTCCCCAGCGCGAGCCGGAACGCCGCCGTGTGCTTGAGGTTCTCCTCGCGCGAGATCTCCTCGACGCCGTGCGTGCGCCCGAGCAGCGTGTGGAAGGGGATGAACGACAGCGGCACGAACTCCGTTATCCCGCCGGTGCGCTCCTGGAGCGCGCGGACCACGTGCATGTGGCGCGCCAGCTCCCACGGCTCCTCGATGTGGCCGAACATCACCGTGGCCGTCGAGCGGATGCCGCTTCGGTGCGAGGCCTCGATCACCTCGACCCAGCGCGCGACCGGGAGCTTGTTCGGCGAGATCCGCTCCCTGACGCCGTCGTGCAGCACCTCGGCGGCCGTGCCCGGGGTCGAGCCGAGCCCCGCCGCCAGCAGCCGCTCGAACACCTCGCGCGGCGAGAGGCCCGACGTCCGGCACGCGTGGTCGACCTCCATCGGCGAGTAGGCGTGGAGGTGGATCTCCGGTGCCGCCTCCTTCGCGAGCGCCAGCCAGCGCTCGTAGTCCGCGAGCCCCCAGTCGGGATGGATGCCCGACTGCATGCAGATCTCCGTCGCCCCGGCGTCAACCGCCTCGCGTACGCGGGCGACGAAGTCCTGGGCCGAGTGCTCGTAGGCGTCCGGCGAGCGCCTGCCCTGCCCGAACCCGCAGAAGGCGCACCCGACGACGCACACGTTCGACACGTTGATGTTGCGGTTGACGACGAACGTGACGGTGTCGCCCGCGAGCTCGGCGCGAAGCTCGTCGGCCGCCTGGCGCATGTCCTCGATCGCCTCCGGCCGCGTCTCGGCGAACAGCGCGGTGAGCTCGTCCTCTGAGAGCTCGGCGCCCGCGCGGCCGCGGGCAATCGCCGCGGGCACGAGATCGCGGCGGATCATGCGCTCCTCGCGGCGCCCGGAGCCGCGCCGCGGGATGAAGCTCCAGTACTTGAGCTTGATCGCGTCGAGCACGCCTTGCTCGAGCCAGTCCGGCGTCATGTACTGCGGGTACACGCAGAGCCGCTCGGTGAGCGCGTACCCGGCCGGGGCGAGCCGCTTTCGCATCCGGTGCGGCGACGGGAACGGGTGCTCGGGGGAGATGTGGTCGCCGTTGGCCGACAGGCCGCCGAGGTCGGTGGCGCCCTCCTCGACGAGCGGAAGCCACCAGTCGGACAGGTTGGGCGGGATCTGCACGCCCACGTCGGGCATCAGCCGGCGGCACTCGCGGACGAGCAGGCGCATGTCCTCGAGCGAGATCGGGGTGGCCCAGTCGGGGAACGGCTCGACCACGGGGTCGCCCGCGGACGCGTGGCGCTGCGCCGAATCGGCAATCTGCGCCGGCTCCCGCCCGTAGTAGCGCGGGTGCGGCACGTAGTTCTGGAGGATCACCTCCTGGAGGTGGCCGTGCTCGGCGTGCACCTCCGCCAGGGCGCGCAGGGCGTCGATCCGCTCTTCCTCCGTCTCGCCGATGCCCACCAGGATGCCGCTCGTGAACGGGATCCGCAGCTCGCCGGCGGCGCGGATCGTGGCGAGCCGGCGCTCGGGGTGCTTGGTCGGCGAGCCGGCGTGGACCGTCTCCATCAGCCGCTCCGCGACCGATTCGAGCATCAGCCCCTGCGACGCCGTTACCTGCCGCAGCCGGCCGAGGTCGTCGCGGGAGAGGACGCCGAGGTTCGTATGCGGAAGCAGTCCGCGCTCGAGCGCGCGCTCGCACGTCCAGACGACGTAGGAGGTGAAGTCCTCGTGGCCGTAGTCGGCCAGCCGGCTGCTTACCTCGGCGTTCACCTCCGGCCGTTCCCCGGTCAGGACCAGCAGCTCCTTCGCGCCGCGGCGAATGGCCTCCTCGAGCATCCGATCGACCTCGCCAGGGGCATGGAGGTGCGCCTTGCGGGTCGCGAACGAGCAGTACTTGCAGTAGCAGCGGCAGGTCCGCGACAGGGAGATCGTGTAGTTGCGCGAGAAGGTGACCCGGCGCATCCGAGCGCGGAGTCTACGCTCGGCGTCGTGCCCTCGCCAGACCGGGCCGCCGTCCTCTACGACGCCGACTGCGGCTTCTGCCGCTGGTCGCTCGCGAAGCTGCTGGCGTGGGACCGGCGCGGGCGGCTGAGGCCGGTCGCGCTCCAGGCGCCGGAGGCGGCCCGGCTGCTGGGCGACATGGACGAGCAGCGACGGATGCGCTCGTGGCACCTCGTCCGCGAGGACGGGAGCCGGACCTCGGGCGGGACCGCGCTGGCGCCGCTGCTCGAGCTGCTGCCGGGCGGCCGGGCCCCCGCCGCAGCGCTGAAGCGGTTCCCGGGGTCGCTCGAGCGCGGCTACCGCTGGGTGGCCGACCATAGGGGCCTGCTCGGCAAGCCCATCACCCGGGCGGCGGTCGAGCGCGCCGAGGCCCGGATCGCCGAGCGAAGCGCCTGAGCGGACCTACGCTTGCAGGGTGCGCTTGGGCTCGCTCGTCACCCTATTCGCTGTAGCCGCTGCTCTCGGCGGCTGCGGCGACGGCGGTTGGCCCAGCGGTGAAGCACCCTCCTTCGGCGATCCCCGTCCGGTCACCCTCGCGCTCGACTTCGCCCCGAACGCCGTACACGCCGGCGTGTACGGCGCGGTGCTGGAGGGTGAGGACGCGGCGCGCGGGGTCGAGCTCGAGGTCCAGGCGCCCTCCTCTTCGACCGACTCGCTGCGCCTGCTGGAGTCCGGTCGCGCCGACGTGGCGATCATCGACATCCACGACCTGGGCCTTGCGCGCGAGCGCGGCGCCGACGTGGTGGGGGTCGGCGCGCTGGTCCAGCGCCCGCTCGCCGCTGTGCTCGCCTCACCGGAGGTGGATCGTCCGCGCGAGCTCGAGGGTCTGCGGGTGGGCGTGACCGGCCTGCCCTCCGACGACGCGGTGCTGCGCTCGGTCGTGGCGGACGACGGCGGCGATCCGGAGAAGGTGCGCCGGGTCACGATCGGGTTCTCCGCGGTGCGCGACCTGGCGGCGGGAAACGTGGACGCGGCGACTGCGTTCTGGAACGCCGAGGGGGTCGCGTTGCGCGAGAGCGGCTTCGAGGCAAGCGAGTTCAGGGTCGACGACCACGGGGCGCCCGCCTACCCAGAGCTGGTGCTGGCGGCGCGGCGCGAGACCGTGGCGGAGGAGCCGAAGCTGGTCGAGGCTGTGCTCGGCGCGGTCGAGGCGGGCGCTGATGCTGCGCTGGACGACCCCGAGCCGGTGGTGGCGGAGATCGCCGAGCGCTCGGCAACCGACGCTTCGCTCGTGCGCGCGCAGCTCGACGCGGTCGCCCCGGCGCTCGAGCCGCCCTTGCGCCTCGAACGCGCTGTTCTCGAGCGCTGGGCCACGTTCGACGAGCAGTTCGGAATCCTGCGCGAGCGACCCGACGTCGACAAGGCCTTCGCGCTCGGCCTCGAGCCCACGGGCTGACGCCTCGCGGGTCGGGCTCGCGCCGCCGGCCCGGCTGGTCATCCTCCAATCGGTCGCCTGCCGGCTACGGATACGGCGTTGCCTCCCAGTCAACGGATTTGCCTGGGAGGCAAGTTCGTATTCAAAGTGTGCATGGCCCGTGGAGGAAACGTCGAGGTCGCGAACCGCGGGCGGCCGGACCGCGGGCGGGTCCAGGACGGCGGGCGGGTCCAGGACGGCGGGCGCGCCCAGGATTGCGGGCGGGGGCCGCCGCCGCCTGAGCGAACCGGCCGCCTAGTCCTTCACGTCGTCACGCCCCGGGCCGCCGCTGACCTGGTCGCGGCCCGGGCCACCGCGCAGCTTGTCGTCACCGTGGTAGCCGCGCAGGCGGTCGTCGCCGCTGTTGCCGCGCAGGCGGTCGTCGCCGCGGTTCCCGCCGAGGCGGTCGTCCCCGCCGCCGCCCCTCAGGCGGTCGTCGCCGTGGGCGGCGCCGAGGGCGTCATCGCCGGGGCCGGCGGACACGCGGTCGGCTGCCTTGCCGCTCATGATCCGGTCGGCTCCGACCCCGCCAGAGACCGTGTCGCGCCCGGGGCCCGCGCACACGAAATCGCGTCCCTCGCCGCCGGTGACGCGGTCATCGCCCGCACGCGCCACGAAGACGTCGTGGCCGGGGGTGCCGCGCAGCGTGTCGTCGCCGGGCGTGCCGACGATCGTGGCGCGCTCCCCGCGGCAGAAGGGGCGCTTGCCGGGGCCGGGTCCTGGGCCAGGGCCCGGACCGGGACCCGCGTCACCCGTCGGCGCCGACCGCACGTAGCTCACGTTGCCCGCGTCGTCCACCGCGCGGATCGCCACGAAGCGAAGATCGCCGGCCCCCTCGACCGTCAGCGTCTGGCGCTGCCCACCCGACCGGATCGGCCCCGGCCGAACCTCGAGCTCCTGGGCCTCCTCGAAGTCCGCCCCCGAGGCGATCGGCTGGTCGGAGCCGCGCGCCTCGTAGCGCTCGGGCGACCCGCAGAGAAGATCGTCGCCCGAGGCCGTGAAGGCGAGCGCGCGCTGCGGGCCACCGGCCCGCGACACCTCGAGCGGCCCCGGCCGCGACGGCGGCCGCGAGTCGGTGCGGTAGTTCGCCGTCGAGAACTCGTCGTGGTGGAAGGTCCACCATTCCTGGTTGGTGGTCGTCGCGCCTGCCTGGCAGGCGTCCGCGCCCGTGTTCCAGACGAACGACCAACCCTCGCGGGTGACGGCGGTCACCTCGAGCTTGCCGTCGCCGTCCACGTCGCCCGACGAGGGGGTCGGCTGCACCCAACCGCCGAGGAACTTCGGCCATCCGGCCGGCTCGGCTCCCGCCGGCCCGTACGCGTGGAGCTGGTAGAGGCCGGTCCCGTAGAGCGCCTGGCGCCCGGGGCCCGACCCGTCGATTTTGGCGATCGCCGGCTGGCTGACGAGCTGGAAGTCGTCGGTGGCGACCGGGTACTGCGGCTCGTAGAGGCCGGTCTCCGGGTCCCAAGCCTGGACGGCGTGGTTGAACGGCAGGTTCTGGTTGACCGCGAGCAGGTTGGCCACGCCGTTCAGCGAGATCCCGCCCTTGATCACCGAGGGCCCGAGGCCGTCGGTGAGCTCGCCGACCGACGGATAGTCGGCGAGGTTGACGATCATCGAGCGGTCGAGGACGTTGGTGCTCGCGGCCGCGTCGTTGCTGAACACCTCCAGGTCCTCCCCGTTCCCGTCCACGAGCTTGGCGTCGCCGGTGGCCGCGGCGATCGCGACCTCGTCGTCGGCCGGGTCGTCGTCGGCGTCGAGCGCCGCGGCGTCGTTGCCGGGCACAACGAGCGGAAGGATGTCGCCGGCGAGCGTCCCGATCTTGACCGGCCAGCCGTCGACGAGCCGTCCGTCGGCGTGGAGCGCGTAGACCGGGTTCGCGCCCCGGGCTCCCTTGACCAGGGCGTCCATGATGCCGCCCGGCACGTCGGGGAAGTCGGAGGGATCGAACTCGCCGGGGAGCACCTCGTTGGTCGCGATCACTATCTCCGGGCTCTGATCGCCGTCGAGGTCGGCGATCGCCGGGGTGGTCGCGATCTCGGCGCCGGTCGCGGGGTCGTCGTCGCCGTCCAGCTCGACCGGATCACCGCCGTTGAACGAGGCCACGGCCCCGCCGTCCCCGTCGAAGGCGTAGACGTGCTGGTCGAGCGAGCCGGCGACGATCTCCAATCCGCGGTCAGGGTCGAGGTTCGCGAGCGCGGCCGAGCCGAAAAAGCCGCGCTTGATGTGGTGCTCGGTGGTGATCGCCCGGTCCTCGGCGTCGAAGCAGGGCTTGGCCTGCGGCCCACCCACGCACGGCTCCGATAGAGCGGGGTCGATCCGCGCCGGGAAGCCGGGAACGACGCGGCCGCGCCGGTCCCAGGCGTAGACGCGCTCGCCGGCCGTAGCCACGATCTCCGGCTCGCCGTCCCCGTCGAGGTCGCCGATCGCCGGGGTGCGCAGCGGCTCGCGCGGCTCGCCGATCCGCCGATCCGCCGCGGTGTCGTGCGCCGCAGCCGCTGGATATCGCTGAGTGATCACCGGGCGACCGCCGTTGAACGACTCGAGCGGCTCGCCGTCCTGGTCGAGGACGTGCAACTCACCGCTCGAGTTGCCCAGCAGGACGTCGAGGCGATTGTCGCCGTTCAGGTCAGCGAGCCGCGGCGGTGTCTCGCCGCCCGAGCCGGTGATCAGCTCGGAGGCGTCCGAGCCCGAGCCGATCGGCTTCGGCCAGCCGGGCCGGTTGCCGTCGTCCTGGTAGGCGAAGAGCGTCTTTCGGTAGCGCCCGAAGTTCGTCCGGTCGCCGGCCTCGCGCACCGTCAGCCGGATCTGGAAGGCGTGGCGCTCGGGGTCGGGCTCCGGGAACGGGTTCTGCGGCCAGGGAGCCGGGTCATCGGGATCGACGGACCGCCCGGCCGGCCGACCGGCGTCGTTCTCGACGCTCCCGTCGCAGTTGTTGGCGAGGTCCACCAGGGTCGACTTCGGGAGGCGTCCGAGGAGGCCGTCGACCTCACCGGTTCCGGAGGCGCCGGGCACTGGCCGGAACCTCGAGTCGAGCGCGTCCTGGCCGCAGGCGTACTCGAGCTCCCACGAGCCGACCTCGCCGTGCGGCGCCGCCACCCGCCCCTGGACCGGAACGCCGTCCGCCCCCACGCGGTCGACGTTGATCGGCGCGAACCAGTCCGGCCCGTCGATCTGGGCCTCGGGCGGGATCCGGCTTTCCTGGATCCGCTCCATCGCCCCGGCCAGGTTCACGCGCCCGTAGCCGAAGTGCGTGTCCCAGCCGCGCTCGGCACGGTCGGGGAGCCCTATCTGGCCGGTGTTCTGGGGCATGACGTCCTCGGCGGTCATCGTCAGCAGCTGGCGGATCTCGTTGCCGCTCAACGGCGGACCCTCGAGCTTCTCGCGCCCGTATGAGGCGAGCAGACCGGCCGCCCCCGCCGCCTGGCCCGTGTTCTCGGACCCGGTGGCGCCCATCAGCACGATGTCCGCCTTGCCCCCGTACTGGGTCAGGTTCGAGTTGCGGAAGAAGCTCGTCGTGGGCGGCTGCGTCGATGGGGGCGTGGCGCCGCCGCTGCGGTCGGAAAGGAACTCGAAGAACTCGCGGCAACCGGGAGTCTCGAAGTCGCCCACGTCGACCCCAGGCGGGCTGCCGAGCCCGCAGTCGCTCGGAGCGGAGTCGGGCAGCGACCCCGCGACGTAGATGGCCTCGTTGTAGTTGGTCGGGTAGTTGTGGTTGGCGCTGTTGATGTCGCTCGAGACCAGCGTGAGCGCCACCCCCTTGCTGTCGGCGTAGGTGAATGCCCGCCGGGCGAAGTTCGAGTTGAGCAGGCCGCCGACCGCGCCCTCCACCACGCTCGCCCCGTTGTCCGCGGCGTAGACGGTGGCCAGCGCAAACAGGTTGGTGTCCACCACGAACGTGTCCCACACCCGCAGAGGCATCACCTGGCATTGCGGACACACCGCGGCTTCGCCGGCACCGTCGTTGGTGGCCATGCCGGCCTCCGCGGCGCGGTCGGTGCCGTGGCCGTCAGCGCTGCAGCAGCTCGAGGCGTCGAAGGGGTCGTTGTCGTCGTCGAAGAAGTCCCACCCGGCGATGTCGTCCACGTAGCCGTTGGCGCCCGCGTCCGTCTTGTCGGAGAAGGTGGCGATCAGATCCGAGGCGTCGAGCAGGGCGTCCGCGCCCGCCTGGCCCTTCGACCCGTTGTCGCCGGCGGTCTTCGTCAGCCGGGAATCGCAGACGTAGTCGGCAACGTTGAATGCACCGTCGCCGTTCGCGTCGTAGCCAGCGCCGTTGTACTTGGTGCAGTCCACCCCCTCCCGCAGCCCGGGACCGTTCTTCCGCGGCTCGGGCCGCTCGGCGCGATTGAGGCGCACCTTGTCGATCAGCCGCGCGTCCTCCCACTCAATTCCCGTGTCGAGGATGGCAACTGCAGTGCCCGGGTCGCCGGTCGAGTACTTCCAGGCGGTGTCCGCGCGGATGCCGGCGATCTGCGAGCACTCCGGGTCGCCCGCCGCCACGTTTGCCGCCCGCCCCTGAGCGTCGAGCTGCGAGCAGTCGGTGTACTTGGTTCGGCTTTTCGTGACCGGGTCGGTGAACGCCGAGTCGGGACTGAAGCCGAACAGGTTGAACTGCTCGTTGAAGTAGGAGTTGCAGCCCTCGACGCCGATGGTCTCGTCGTCTGCCTCACAGTTGTCGAACCCCGGATCGTTGGGCGTGTTCAGCCGCGGGCTCTCAGCAGGATCCGTACCCGGGAACGCTCCCAGCGCGGGGGCTACCGCCAATACGAGCGCGACCAGGGCGACCAGCATCAGCAGCCGTGTCACTCTCCCCGCCGTCATCCAGGGGAAGCCTCCCACAGCGGGCGGGCAGCTGCGCCGACTGCGCTGCGCGACATCAGGTCGGCGGCAGCAGGCCCTGCACCAGCGCTGCCGTCTCACGCGCCATCCGTGAGCGCGGCACCACGCGGCTGATGCCAGCCTCCTCCGCCCGCCGGCGCATGTCCTGGTCCACGTGCGAGTAGTAGCCGAGCGTAGGCACCGCCTCCAGCTCCCCCGCCTCGCGCATCGAGCGCACAAGCGCCGGCCCGTCGATGCCCTCGGCCGTGAGATCCACGATCAGTAGGTCATGGAACGATGCGGCAGGACGTACCTCGGCTTCGGTGTCGAAGCGGTTCACGGCGTGGCCGGCGACCGCGAGAGCACCCTCCACCTTGGAGCCGAACAGCA
>JBPCMT010000057.1:0-16942 GCA_051001995.1 Thermoleophilaceae bacterium | reverse complement strand
GATCGGAGACCCAGCGCGGCATCTCCCAGGGCTTCGGACCCGGGTAGTCGCGCGCCTCGCCGCCCGCCGCGGCCACGGCGTCGGTGAGCCGGCTCGCCGCCTTTCCCCGCGCCAGCAGGACGAGCGTGGTGTCCGGCGGCATGTCGCCGAGCGCGCGCTCGAGCGGCGCGAGGGCGGCGGCCTTCCACGTCTCCACGCCGTCGACGAGGAGAAAGCGCCTTCCGGCGGCGAAGCTCAGCGTGGCGAGCGCAGCCGCGACGTCCTCCGGCGCTGTCGAGCTGGCGTCGAAGGACTCGAGCCCCCCGGCTTCGCCCTCTCCCTCGGCCCGGGCGCGCAGGCGCGCGCGCCAGGCGTCGATCCGAGCATGATCGTCACCGGTCACCAGGTAGGCGGGCTTCGGCTCGGCCACGGCGGTGAGTGTAGGAGCGGTGCCGGAGGCCCCCTCCGTCACGGATCGGTCGCGACCGCCATCTCGCCGCCGGCGACCGTCACCGTCACCGTCCCGTCGAGATCGGTCCGGTAGACGGTCGCGCCCGCGTCCCTCAGCGCCTCGAGCGTCGAGGGCGCCGGATGCCCGTACGTGTTCTTCTCCCCGACCTCGATCGCGGCGACCTCGGGGCGCATTCGTTGGAGCACCTCCACCAGGCCCTCGTCCGCGCTCCCGTGATGGGGCACCTTGAGCAGGTCGACGTCGGGCACGTCGAGCGGAGCCAGCGACGGGCTCTCGGCGTCGCCGGAGGCGAGCAGCTCGAACTCGCCCGCGCTCACGACCGCCGTCACCGCGCGCGGGTTCGGATCATTGGGCGCGGGACCGGGTGGGCGCGGCTCCGGCGACAGGATCTCCACCGCCAGTCCCCCAACCGCAAGCGTCTGGCCCGCAGACGCCGCCACCGTGCGAACCCCGCGCCGCTCGGCCTCCGCCAGCATCGCCCGGAACTCGAGGTCGGCGGTTCCGTCGCCGCCGTCGAGAAGAAGGTCGACCGGGATGTGCTCGAGCACCTCGACGAGCCCACCGTGATGGTCCGCCGACGCGTGCGTCGCGACGACGAGGTCGAGCCGCTCGACACCGGCCTCTCTGACCAGCCGGTACGTGCGCGCCTCGGCGGGACCGCCGTCGATCAGGATCGAGCCGCCGTCCGGGTGCTGCACGAGCGTCGCGTCACCCTGGCCGACGTCGAGGAACGAGACCGTGAGCTCGTCGGGCGAATCGCCCGGGCCGGTCGCCGAGGCCGCCACGGCCGCCAGCGCGGCGACCAGGGCGATCGCGAGCGCGCGGCGGGTGCCCCGCCGCGCCGTGCGCAGGCGCCCGAGCAGCGCGCTCGCCGGCGGGCCGGCTCTCCGCGACAGGGGTCGTACCGCGAGCGACGACACGCCGATCGCGGCGTAGGCGGCCGCGACCAGTGCTGGGGACGCGAGCCCGACCTCCAGCTGCGCCCACGACGGCTCGGCGAAGGCGGCCGCCACGGCCGCGATGTAGTCGAGTAGGACGTCGTTCACCGCGCCAAGCGCGCCGGCGCCCGCCGTCGCGACGCTCACGAGCGGGCCTGCGACGCCGCCGAGCTGGGCGATCGCCACCTGCGCCATCCCGAGCCACATCGCCGGCGCCACGGCCGGCAGCGCGAGCAGATTGGCGGGCAGGCTCGCGATCGAGACCTGCTCGAAATGGTGGCCGAGGAGCGGCGCCGTGGCCACGGTGGCGCACACGGTCAGCGCGACGCTCTCCGCGAGCAGGCGGGGAAGGCCGGCGAGCGCCGCTCGCACGGTGCCGCCCAGAAGCAGGATCCCGGTCACCGCGGCGAACGAGAGCTGCCAACCGGGATCGCCGCAGACGCGGGGGTTGAGCGCGAGCGTGACGGCGGCGGCGAGGAGCAACGCGTACCAGCGCGACGCCGGCCGTCCCGCCGCGAGCGCGACGAGTCCTGCCGCCCCCATGACGCCCGCCCGCTGAAGCGACGGGCCGGCCCCGGCGAGCGGCACGTAGACGGCGATCAGCCCCGTCAGGATTGCCAGGCGCGCCCGCGGCGGCGCTCGCAACGCCGCGAGCCCCGGGAGGGCGAGCAGGCCGAGGAGGACGACATTCTGCCCGCTCACCGCGAGGATGTGCGCGAGGCCGGACGCCCGGAAGTCGTCGCGCACGAGCGGATCGATCGCCTCGTCCTGGCCAAGCACCATGCCTCTGATGAGGGCCCCGTTCGGTTCGCTCACGCCGGCCTCCAGGGCGTCCTCCGCACGCACGCGGGCTCGATCGATCACGCCGATCAGGCCGCCCCGCCGGACGCCGGTCGGGCTGACCGCCTCGACCTCCAGCTCGCCGGCGATTCCCTGGCGCTCGAGGTGAGCCGCCCAGTCGAGCTCGGCGCCCGGCCGAGTGTCGACCGCATGCGCGAAGCCGGTGACCTCGAGCTCCGCCCCGATGTCCGCGTCCGCCGGCCACGGGACATCGTCGGGCGTGCGCGCGAGGAGCCGGGTGCCGGTGGCCCCGCCGCCGGAGACCTGCACCTCGGCCGCCCAGCCGAAGGGGGACGGGCGCGGGTGCTCGAGAAGCACGGCCCGACCCTCGAGGCGGCTCGGGGCGAGCGTCAGACGGTCGCCGTCGATGTCGGCGAGCCGTACCGCCCCGAGCGCCGCGCCGGCCGCGACCAGCGCGGCGCAGACGAGCCCGAACCGGGGAGCGCCGGCGAGCGCGCAGCCGGCGAGCAGCGCGGCGGCCGCGAGCGCGACGACCTCTAGCTGGAGCGGAGCCCCGAGCGCGCCCGGGCCGCCGAGCCCGACGACGAGCGCCGCGAGACCGACGTGCCGGGGGTGGCAGCGGATCAGCTCGAGAGCAGTGGACGCACGCGCTCGGATCGCGGCAGGCAGTGCTCCGGAGGCGGGCGAGCGACGTGGGCCGGAGCGCCCTGCCGGCTCACGGGACGAGCGCTTCGCGAAGATCGGCAAGCCGCTCCTCCCCGATCCCCTCCACACCCTCGAGCTCGTCGATCGCGCCCACCGTGCCCTGCTCGTCGCGAAACTCGATGATGCGCGTGGCGAGGATCGGGCCGATCCCGTCGACGCCGGCGTCGAGCTCCTCCACGGTCGCCTGCCCGAGGCTGATCGGGGCGGCGGGCCCTCCCGGGTCCGTCGTGGGTGCTCCCGTCGCCGAGGGAGAGGGAGCGGGCGCTACGGCGGTTGCCGAGCCCCTCCTCGGGACTAGGACCTGCTGCCCGTCCTGGAGCTCTGCGGCGAGGTTGACTCCCGAGAGGTCCGCGCGCTGGTCGACGCCGCCGGCGCGATCGATCGCCGCGCCGACACGAGACCCCGGAGACAGCCGGTAGAGGCCGGGCTCGCGGACCTCCCCCGCCACGTGGATGTACAGCCGTCCACCCTCGGCCGAGCCGTCCGCCGGCGCAGCGCCGGTTTCGCCGGCGATCGTCACCGGCGTGGCCGCCCGCTCATCGCCGCCCGGATCGAGGTACCGGATGCCTGCGACCACGACCAGGACCGCCGCAGCCGCGTAGGCGAGCAGCTGGCCCTTGCTGCGCTCGGCGATCGGTCCCACGTTGGCGACCGTAGGTGGCCGCCGCACACCGTGGGCGCCTCTAGCGCGACAATTCAGCCACGGCCGTGCGTCTATCCGTGAGCGATGGCGTCGCGGTGCTGCATAGCCATCGATATGCGATGGCAAAGCAGCACAGCGCGCGGGATCATCACCCGCCGGCGTTTGGGGCGAGCGGCCCGCGGGCGGACGCGCGGGTCGGTAGCGGTGGCTCTCGGGCGAGCCGCGAGGTCAGCGCACGTCGAAGCCGGAGAGACCCTCGGGATCCTCCTCCGATTCCTCCACCTCGTCGACGTCGGCACGCCGCGACCCCTCGCGGCAGAACGCGACCATCGCGCGGACCGCCTCCGGATCTCCCTCGAAGGCCGCCTCGACGGCGCCGTCGGAGCGGTTCGTGACCCACCCCGCCACGCCTCGTCGCTCGGCCTCCTCCTGCGTCGAGTCGCGAAAGAACACCCCCTGCACGCGCCCGTGGACTACGACGCGCCGACGCTCCGCCTCGGCCATGGCGGCAGCCTAGATGGTTGCCTCCCCGGCTGCGTGGGCCTCAGGCGAGCGGGCTCGAGGGACCAGCCGTCTGGCGCCGAGCGCGCGCCAGCGCGCGCTCGACCGCGTCCCCGGCGCCGTCGGCACGGTCGATCGCGTCGACCGCCCTGCCGCTCTTCGAGAGCTCCCACGTATCCACGCCGACGACCGGGGTCCCGGCCTTGAGCGCGAGGGCTATCTCCGACAGCGTGCCGAGCTCACCGCCGACGGCGATGACCGCGTCCGCCGCCCGCACGACGAGCGCGTTGCGGGCCTCGCCGAGCCCGGTCGGCAACGCGACTTGAACGTAGGCGTTCGCCTCGCGGCGGTCGAGCCCGGGAAGCAACCCCACGGTCGAGCCTCCCTCCTCGCGCGCGCCGCGACAGGCGGCCTCCATCACCCCGCCGAGTCCGCCGCAGACCACGACGGCGCCGCGTCGCGCGAGCGCGCGGCCGACCTCCAGAGCCACCGTCAGCGCTCGCTCGCCCGCCGACGGGTCGTCGGAGCCCACGACCGCCACGTAGGGGACGCCTGTCACGGCATCGGATGGGTCAGCGCCGTTGACCGCGGACGACGAAGTTGACGAGCCGGCCGGGCACCACCACGGTCTTGACGATCTCGCCGCCGTCGAGGTGCGCGTCCACCCTCTCGGAGGCGCGCGCGAGGCGCTCCTGCTCGGCCTCCGACGCGTTGCTGGGAGCCTCGACGCGGTCGCGCAGCTTGCCGTTCACCTGGACGATCAGCTCGAACGTGCCTGCGGCCAGCAACTCCGGGTCCGCCTCCGGCCACCCCTGCTCCCAGACGCGGGCGCCCGTCAGGAGCTCGTAGACCTCCGCGCCCAGGTGGGGGGCGAACGGGAAGACGAGCGAGCCCGCCGTCACGACCGCGAAGCGCAGCTGCGCCGCGCCCCCGCCGGAGGCGAGCAGGCTCTCCTTCTCGCGGTAGCAGTCATTGACGAGCTCCATGATCGCCGCGAGCGCCGTGTTGAACGAGAACCGCTCACCGATGTCGAAGGTGACCTTGTCGATCGCCCAGTGCGCCTTGCGCAACACCGGAGCCGCCTCTCCGGGGGGTTCGTCCGAGGCAGCCGCGGGCGTCCGATCGGCCACCTCGACCGCGAGCCGGTGCAGGCGCGCGAGGAAGCGGTGCACCCCGCCGACGCCCTCGTCCGACCAGTCGGCGTCCTGGTCGGCGGGACCCATGAAGAGGATGTAGCAGCGAGCCGTGTCGGCGCCGAAGCGCTCGACGTAGTCGCGCGGGCTGATGACGTTGCCGCGCGACTTGGACATCTTCGCCCCGCCACGGGTGATCATCCCCTGGGTGAACAGGCGCGCGAACGGCTCGCGCACGTCCAGCAGGTCGAGGTCGCTCAGCGCCTTGCAGAAGAAGCGCGCGTACATCAGATGCAGGATCGCGTGCTCGACTCCGCCGATGTACTGGTCGACGGGCATCCAGCGGTCGACCGCGGCGCGGCCCCACGGCGCCTCGTCGTTGCGCGCGTCGCAGTAGCGCAGGAAGTACCACGAGGAGTCGACGAACGTGTCCATCGTGTCGGTCTCGCGCCGCGCCGCGCCGCCGCACGACGGGCAGTTGACGCGCACCCAGTCCTCGGCGGCAGCGAGCGGGGAGCGCCCGCGCGGCGCGTAGTCGTCGACCTCCGGCAGCTCGACCGGAAGCTGGTCGTCCGGGACCGCCACCTCGCCGCAGCGCTCGCAGTGGACGATCGGAATCGGGCAGCCCCAGTAGCGCTGGCGCGACAGCAACCAGTCGCGCAGCCGGTACGAGACGGCGGCCCTGCCGCGGCCCTGCTCGGAGAGCCAGGCGGTGACCGCGGGGATCGCCTCCGGCGCCGGCATCCCGTCGAAGCGGCCGGAGTTCACGAGCCGCTCGCCGGTCGAGTGCTCCACGAAGGCGCGGTCGATCGCCGCCTCGCCGGTGGCCTCTCCGTCCGCCGGCTCGACGACGCGACGGATCGGCAGGTCGAAGCGGCGGGCGAAGTCGAAGTCGCGCTGGTCGTGCGCCGGCACGGCCATGATCGCCCCGGTCCCGTACTCCATCAGGACGTAGTCGGCGACGAACATCGGGATCTCCTCGCCGTTGACCGGGTTCGTCACCGTACGCCCGAGCGCGACGCCGGTCTTCTCGCGCTGCTCGAGGCCGCGGTCCTCCGCCGATGCGGCGAGCGCGCGGTTGACGTAGTCGCGCACCGAGGGCGAGTCGTTGAGCCGGAGCACGTCGGGATGCTCGGGCGCGAGCACGAAGAAGGTGGCGCCGAAGAGCGTGTCTGGACGGGTCGTGAACACCGGGTAGTCGACGCCGAGCTCCTCGCATCGAAAGACGACCTCCGCCCCCTCCGAGCGGCCGATCCAGTTGCGCTGCATCGTCCGGACGTGGCCGGGCCAGTCCACGGTCTCGAGGTCGTCGAGCAGCGCGTCGGCGTAGTCGGTGATCTTGAAGAACCACTGCTCGAGCTGGCGCGCCTCGACCGGCGTTCCGCAGCGTTCGCAGACGCCGTCCTTGGCCTGCTCGTTGGCGAGCACCGTCTCGTCCTTCGGGCACCACTTGACCGCCGCTTCCTTGCGGTAGGCCAGGCCGCGCTCGAAGAGGCGCAGGAAGATCCACTGAGTCCAGCGGTAGTACGAGGGCTCGTGGGTGGCGAACTCGCGCGACCAGTCGATCGATATGCCCCACGAGCGGAACTCCTCACGGAACTGCTCGATCGAGGCCTCGGTCGAGGCGCGCGGGTGCCGGCCGGTGCGGATGGCGTGGTTCTCGGCCGGGAGCCCGAAGGCGTCGTAGCCCATCGGGTGCAGGACGCGGACGCCCGCCCGGCGCCGGAAATGCGCGAGCGCGTCGCCGATCGAGTACGTCTTGAGGTGGCCCATGTGGGGCTCGCCCGACGGGTAGGGAAGCATCTCGAGCACGTAGGAGCTCTCCTCCGCGCCGCCGCCGTCGTTCGCCACCTCCCACGTGCGCTCGCGCGACCAGATGTCCTGCCATTTGGACTCGATCGCCCGCGCCTCGTATCGAGCATCGCCGCGCTGCATGCCGATTTGCAGGTTAGCTTCGGTCCCGATGGACGCTTCGTCGCGTCGTAAGCTGCTTACGGTGGCTCGGCCGAGCTGCCGCTGAGGAAGCACGATGGCATCCACCGACACCCCGAACTCACGCGCCGCGGAGCTCGCAGCCGAGCAGGTGGAGTCGATCCTTGTCGCCGCCGAGGCAGCGGCCCAGCGGCTGCGCGACGAGGCGGCCGCGGAGGCGGGACGCGTGCGAGCCACGGCCGAGGAGGAAGCTCGCGCGGTCGAGCGCGCCGCGCAGGACGCCCGTGAGCAGGTGCTGGCCGAGGCCGAGCGGTTGCGGGCCGACGCCGAGCGGCTGTGGAAGGAGGCACAGTCACGCGCTGTCCAGACCGAGACGGCGGCCCGGCGCGAGGCCGAGGCGGAGCTCGACTCGGCGCGACGAGACGCCGTGAAGCTCGGCGACGAGACGCAGGACGAGGCGAACAGGACGCGTGAGAGTGCGCAGGTCGAGGCCGAGGCCCTCCGCGAGCGGGCGCGCGCGGACGCGGCGCAGGTCGGCGAAGAGGCCCGCGCCGTCGCCTCGAAGCGCGTGTCGGGTGCACAGGCCGCGGCTGACGAGGCGCTGGCCGAGGCGCGAGCTGTCTCCGCCGGCCTGCGACGGCTAGCGGACTCCCTGACCGCGCAGTCGGAGCGGATCCTGCGCGATGTGCAGGCAGGGCATCGACAGATCTCGAGCGACCTGCGGGTGGCCTCGGGTCGGGCTCGCGAGGCGGGCTCGCCGCGACCCGACTTGCCCGGACACGCCGGGGCGAGCGAACGTCCGCGCCGGCGCGCGGCGACCGACAAGCGGACCGACGGCGCGGGCGGGCGCAGAACCCCGTTTGAGGACGTTGAGCCGCCGAGCTGGGTCGACCGCCGGTAGGAGCGGAGGACCGACGCACGGCGTGCTTCGCGCCCGTATGCTCTGGTTCGCGTGAAACGCGGCGCGGCCCGCGAAGGTCACCGCGCCTGAGAGGACACGACGCATGAGAACAGCGAGGGGATCGCTCAGAGGGGTCAGAGGGTGGGCGGCAGCCGCCTCGCTGCTCGCGGTCGCGGCGGTCACGGCCACGGCCTCCGCCCACGACACCACGGGAGTCTCGACGCTCGAGCAGACCATCGAGGGCAACGACCCGTCGAGCGCGTTCCGTTTCCTCCGGCTTGGTCCGGGCGAGAACCGCCTCGTGCGCGAGAACCTGGCCCGCGCTCAGCCGGGCCGCAGCGACCGCCGCCGCTCGCTGGCGTATCTCGGGCAGATCACGGACTTCCAGCTCTCCGACGAAGAGTCGCCGGCGCGCGTGGAGTTCCTCGACCGAAACGCGGCGAGCGAGGACTTCAGGTCCGCGCACCGGCCCCAGGAGGCGCTCGTGGCGCACCAGGTCGATTTCACTATCCGCCAGCTGAACCGCTTCTACCGAAGCCCGGTCCGCCAGGGCAACGGCGAGCGCGCGGCGATGGTCAACGCGGTCATGACCGGCGACCTGGCCGACAACCAGCACAAGAACGAGACCGAGCAGGTGGTACAGCTGCTCGAGGGCGGCGTGATCGACCCCAACAGCGGCAGCACCAGCGACGCGGACTACAAGGACGAGCTCGGGTGCCCGCCGCGCCGCCTGCGCCAGCCGCTCAAGGCGGAGGCGCCGAACTACACCGGCGTCCAGGACTACGACGACTACCCGGGCGACGAGGGCGACCAGGACTTCTACGATCCCGACGAGCCCGCCGGCGAGTACGCGGCGAAGGGCTTTCCGACCTACGGCGGGCTGCTCGACAAGGCGCAGGAGCCGTTCACGGCCCGCGGCCTGAGGGTGCCCTCGTACGTGGCCTTCGGAAACCACGACGGACTGGCCCAGGGCAACGAGGACGCCATCGCGCCGTTCGAGAGGATCGCGACGGGCTGTGTCAAGCCATTCCCGGCGCCGACCCTCCCGCCCGGCCCACGAGGCGGCTCGATGGTCGACTTCCTGGCCGAGCCGACCGCGCTGCTGGACAGCGAGCTCGTGCCTCCGGATCCCGACCGCCAGTACGTCGACAAGGCCCAGTTCAAGCGGCTGCACGCCACGGGTGAGCAGCGAGACGAGCACGGCTTCGCGTTCGTCGACGAGGACGAGCTGGCGGCGTCGCGCGGCGCCGCAGCGTACTACTCGTTCGTGCCGCAGACGCGTAGCCGCAGCGTCCGCTACATCGTGCTGGACACGTTGTCGGAGGGCGGCGTCGTCGACGTATCCTCGAGCGGGAACGTCGACGACCCCCAGTGGCAGTGGCTTCGCGACGAGCTCCAGAAGGCGGAGCGTCGCAACGAGCTCGTGGTCGCCTTCGCCCATCATGCCACGACGAGCCTCAACGCGAACGTGCCCGACGAGGCGGCCAGCCGATGCACGGTCAGCGACGAGCACGGCCACGACGTGAATCCCGGCTGCGACCGCGACCCCCGCAGCTCGACGCCGCTCCACTTCGGCGACGACCTCGTCCGCCTCTTTCACCGCTTCCCGAACGTGATCGGGCTGGTGGCGGGACACTCGCACGAGAACGCGATCGAGCCCTACCGGGACGCCGACGGCAGCGGCGCCTTCTGGGAGATCAAGTCGCCGGCGATCATCGACTGGCCGCCTCAGCACCGGGTTATCGAGGTCATGGACAACCGCGACGGCACGCTGTCGATCTTCGGCACGATCCTGGACCACGACGGCCCATCGCGCTCGCCGGGCTCGCTGGACGCGGACGGGGTCGAGGGTCTCAGCCCCGCCGAGCTCGCGTCGATCGGGCGCACGCTCTCCTACAACGACCCGCAGGAGGGGCCGGACGGGTCCGAGGGCGTCCGTAGGGACCGCAACGTCGAGCTCCTGATCCGCGACCCCCGGGAGCAGGACGAGCCCCCGGGCGGAGGCGGGGACGGCCCCGGCGGCGACCCGAGCCCGAGTCCCGCGCCCGACCCACCGAGCGATGACGGCGACACCGGCTCGAGCGGCTCGAGCGACGCGAGCGACGACGAAGACGCCGGCGCCGCCGAGCAGCAGGTTCGCACCACCCTCGGCGGCGCGGCCGGAGCGGGCGCCGGCGGCGACCTCCCGTTCACGGGGCTCGCGCTCGCCGTGCTCGCGCTGCTGGGCCTGGGGCTGTTGGTGGCGGGCAGGTCGCTGCGCCGCGGCGCCGGCGAGTAGTCACTCAGCTGACGAGCGAAAAGCGAGCCCGGCACGGACGCAGGGCCGAGCAAGTGCTCTGCACGGCGAGGGTCGATGGCATCGCCAGGCGAAGCTTTGCAGCCATCAGTCCGGCGGGACCAGCTGCACGACCAGCAGCAGCGCCGTCGTGGCGACGGTCGCCGCGCGCAGCCGCCGGCTCGGGCTCAGCGCGACGAGCGGGAGCAGCGCCGCCACGTACCAGGTGTGAAGCGATGTCGACGTGACGAGGAACGCGATCGTGGCCCAGGCCGCCGCGGTGATCCAGTCGACGCCGCGGCGCACGGCCACGAGCAGGCCGACCGTCACCGCCGCGAAGGAGGCGGCGACCACGAGCTTGACGGCCGAGGTCACCTCGTCGCCGCCCAGGAGATAGACGAGATGCCGCGGCACGTTGTAGCGCGAGACATGCTCTCCCTGCTGGGCGAGCGTTCCGGGGTACAGGAAGAGCTCGAAGCCGAACACGGCGAGGAACAGCCCGACGAGCACGAGCGAGGCCGCGGCGCCACCGAGCACGAGCCGCCCCGCGCGCCGCGCGCCGGCGAGCGCGAAGATCGCGATCAGTCCGGCCGTCGCCTTGACCGCGATCGCGCCCGCGAACAACGCCCCGCTGGCCCGCTCGCTCCCCGCCACTAGGAGGGCGACGCCGCCGAGCGCCAGCAGCATCATCGGCAGGTCGTTGTGCGCGCCTCCAACAACCCAGATGAGCCACAGCGGATTGAGCCCAACGAAGGCGGCGGAGCGGACGGGGTCGAGCCGGAGCCGGCGCGCCGACCGCGCGACGAGTGCGATGCAGCCGAGCGCGGCGGCCGTCGCGAGCAGCTTGAGCCCCCACAGCGCGACAGGGATCCCAAAGGGCACGAACGCGTAGGTCGCGAGCAGGAAGAGCGGGCCGTACGGGCTCTTGAGGTCCGTCGGCCAGACCTCGGACAGGTAGGTGTTGACCGGGTCCAACGGGATCGAGTCGACGGCGTGGCTGTAGGGGTCGAGCCCGTGGACCGCGCCGAGCCGCCCGAAGGCGACGTAGCCGAAGACGTCGGTCGAGAGCAGCGGCGGGCCCAGCAGCAGCACGATGTGGAGGCCGATGATCGCGGCGACCGTCGGGCGCCGCAGCGACGGCCCCACCGCGACGACCGCCGCCCAGGCGATGCCCATCACCACGATGAGAGCCACCTCCGCCCCTCTCGGGAGGTCCAGGCCAAGGTTCGGAAGTGGGCCGGACAACCAGCCGGGCAGCTCGCTGTGTCCTGCGGGCACGAGGAAGGTGGAGCCGGACGCCGCGCTCACCACGAGCACGAGCGCGGCGAGCATGGACGCCGCGAGCGCGGCGCGGATGACGACGTCGCGCCGTTCGCGAGGGACGGAGCCCCGGACGGCGCGGCTGGGGCGCGCCCGCGATCGCGGCGCGGACGCCGCCCGAGGGTCGGGCGCCGACCCGGGCGAATCGGTCGCCGGCCGCGCCGTCGAGGTCGAGCGCGCGAGCCCGGGCAGGCGAGCGTGTCGGAAGCTCTCGCGCCGGCTGTCTGCCGCCATCAGATGACTGTTCGCGGCCGCGCTAGTTGGTGCTGCGCTGCGGAGCCGCTTCGAGGGTCGCCGGCCGCGCCGAAGGCGCCGGGTCGGCCAGATCGGCGCGCCGGTAGTTCAGGAAGTACTCGATCCCGGAGACCACCGTCACGAGGACCGTCGCGTAGACCAGCGTCAGCACCCACGCCGCGCTCGGGTCGGGAACCGCGATCAGGAGCGTGGCCGTCGCGACCTGTGCCCCCATCTTCAGCTTCCCGAACGGGCTGGCGGCGATGATGGTCCCCTGACGGTGGGCGACCATGCGTAGGCCGCTCACGGCAAGCTCGCGCGCGAGGATCACGAGTGCGGCCCACAGCACCAGGCGATCCAGCAACACGAGCGCGAACAGCACCGGCAGGATGAGCAGCTTGTCGGCGACGGGATCGACGAGGGTCCCGAAGCGGGTCACCGAGCCCCGCGAGCGCGCCAGATGACCGTCGAGGCTGTCGGTGGCGGCAGCAAGCCCGAACAGGATTGCCACCGGCATCGACCCGTCGGCGTCCACGACCAGCAGCAGGACGACGACCGGTGCGAGCACGAGGCGGCTGATCGTGAGAGCGTTGGGGAGGTTCACGGGCTCCTTTTGAGTCGGCGGGCGGATCCGCGAGGTTCGCCGCCGTGAGCTTGCGCCGGCCGGCGCCTGACGACGACTAGCGGGCTCTCGACACGTATGGACACCAATTACCCCCGACGACGACGGCCAAACCGCGCCCCCGAGCGAGGCGCGGCCACGGAAGCCGGGCGTCTCGACGACCTCGCCCCTCGCATTCTAGTGGCCGTCCCGGCCGCAGTGGCGGCGGTGCTGATCGTGCTCCAGGGCGGTCTGGTGCTCGCGCTCGCGCTCGCGCTCCTGGCTGCCGGCGCGGCGCTCGAGCTCTACCGGCTCACCGGGACGACCGCCCGCGTGGGGCTGGCCGGCGTGGCGGCGGCTGCGGCGCTGCCTCCCGCCGCGCTGTACGGCGGCGTGCCGGCGATGATGGCGGTCTTCCTGGCGGCGGTCCCCGCGGCGCTCGCCCTGGCTCGGGCCGGCGAGCCGGACGCGGCGCGCTCGATCGCCTTCACGCTCCTCGGCGTGGCGTGGGTCGGGCTGGGGCTCGCTCACGGTGTGCTGCTTCGCGACCTTCCCGACGGAGACCTGCTCGTGGTCGGCGTACTCGCGGGCACGTTCCTCGGCGACACCGCGGCGCACCTCGTGGGCGCGGCGGTCGGGCGTCGTCAGATCGCTCCCCGCCTCTCGCCCCGAAAGACGTTGGAGGGCCTGCTAGCGGGCATCGTCGTCGGAACCGTCGCGCTGTGGCTGTTCATGACGCTGAGCGACGCGCCGCTTGAGGGTGGCGAAGCGGTGCTGGTGGGGCTGGCCGTCGCCGTGGCCGCGCCCGCCGGCGACCTCTTCGAGTCGCTCTTCAAGCGCGACGCGGGCGTCAAGGACACGGGGCGCACCTTCGGCCCCCACGGCGGCATCCTCGATCGAATCGACGCGGTGGCGTTCACGGTCGTCGCCGGCTACTACGTCGCCCTGGCGTTCGTGTGAGGCGCGCCGCCGGAGCGGCTGGCCGGTGGCGAGCGCGCCGACGTACACCGAGACGCCGCCGATCATGAAACCGGCGATGTCGTCGACGACGTAGTGCCAGCCGAAGTACACCGTCGCGAGCACGGTCAGCGTGAGGAACGCCCAGAGCGCCCCGGTCACCAGGCGCGGCAGCCGTAGCAGCTGTGCGATCAGCGCGGCGGTGAACACGATCGAGACGTGCAGCGACGCAAAGCCGGCGATGCTCTGGACGCTCGTGGTTGCGTCGGCGTCCCAGGTGACGAGCGCCCGCTCGATGATCAGGACCTCCTGGAGGTCCGAGACGCCCGTCGCGGGCAGCGCGTCGAACAGGCCCGGGAACACGAAGATCGGCCCGAGCGTGGGCACGATGTAGTAGCTCGCGACGCCGAGCGTCCAGTTCAGCCCGAGGGCCATCGTGTACCAGAAGCCCGCCCCGTAGCGCCGCGACCAGATCGAGGCGACGCCGACCGAGATCGGCACGAAGGCGAGGAAGAAGAGGTAGACCCAGGAGAGGACGTGGGCGACGGCGCCGGTGCCGAGGACGCCTTGGAGCAGCTCGGCGGGGTCGTTTCCGAAGAGCAGCGAGCGTTCGATGTCGAGCAGCGAGCGGTCGAGGTCCTGCTCGGCGAGGATCGGCAGGTAGCTCTTCAGGTTCCGGTAGGCCACGTAGGTGACGTAGAAGGCGAGGACGCCGGTGATCGCGAGCACGGTGCGGCGTCGCGTGTAGCGCTCGCGGGCCACCGTGCGGATCGACCGCAACACGTCCTGAGGCCGCCATCCGGCGCGGACGAGCGCGCGCGGCACGATGTCCACAGCGACGAACGCAAGGACCGTCCCGAGCATGAGCCGCATGCGCTCGCCGAAGACCCCGTCCGGGTCGCGGAGCGGCAGGTCGGTGATCGCGGCGACCACGACGGCCGCGAGCGCCATCGCGAGCGCGAGCGTCACGGGCGCGAGGTACGGGCGCCGGCTCAGGAAAGCCGTTACGCGCCCGGTGGGCTTCGAGTCGCCCGGCGGCGGAGCGTCGGAGGGCGGCGCGGCGCGCCCGCCGAGGGTCGGTAACCAGGGTACGTGGCTCGTCGCGTGTCGAATCCGCGCGAGGGGACCATCGACCGCCGCGCCGCGGGTCGCGGCGCTGTCGAGTCCCCCTCGCTTGTCGCGTACGAGATCCATGTTTGGTGGCGCCACGGCATCCGTGGCACCGAGTCGGCGCTTGCGGTCAGCCGCCGCGCGGCTCGACCCCCTCGTCGACCATCCAGGGTAGTGGCCCGGGAGGCGAATGCCTAGTCGGGCGCCCTGACGAATCGCACGCCCGGGAGCTGCGGGGCCCGGGAGCCCACGCGACCCCGTACCCTCCGCTTCCGTGACCCTCGATGAGCCCGTCGGGCGGCGCGCCGAGCTCCCGCGTCGCGACCGCCGCCCCCTTCTGCTGATCGTCAACCCGAGCGCCACCGGCGTCTCCGCCGAGCGGACGCAGCTCGCGGTGACGGTGCTGGACCTCGGCTACCGCGTGGACGTCGTCGAGACCGGCGCGGCGGGGGAGGCCGCGGAGCTTGCCCGGGCCGGCGATCGCGACGGCTATGCCCTCGTGGTCGCGTTCGGTGGCGACGGCACGGTCAACGAGGTTGCGAACGGCCTGGCCGGCGGCGCAACGCCGCTCGGATGCCTGCCCGGCGGGCGTACCAACGTGTTCGCGCGCACGCTGGGAGTACCCGCCGAGCCGGTGGAGGCGGCCGCCAGGCTGCTGGTGCTGGCGGGCGACCTGCGCCCGAGGCGAGTCGACCTCGGGGTGATGAACGACCGCTACTTCACATTCGCCTCCGGGGTTGGGGTGAGCGCAAGCCTGAACCGCCACGTCGACCGGCGTCCGGGCCTGAAGTCACGACTCGGATCCCCCTACCTGGCCTACACCGCGCTGTCGACGATGAACGGCCGCTACATCGTGGCGCCGCCGCACGTGCGGCTGGCCGTCGGGGGCGAGGAGGTCGACGGCGTGACCGTGGTCGCGCAGAACTCGGATCCGCTCACCTACCTCGGCCGGCGGGCGATCCGGGTCTGCGGATCCGAGGGGCTCGGGACCGGCACGATCTCGCTCGCTCTGCTGAAGCGTCTCTCGAGGCGGGAGGTGTCGACGGTCATTGCCGGGCTCGTGTCGGGGAATCCGGCCCGGGTGCTCGGCCACCGCCGGGTTCGCGGATTCGCCGGCGTCGCGGGCGCGGAGGTCAGGTCGGTCGACGGGCAGCCGCTGCCCGTGGAGGTCGACGGCGAGTACGTGGGCGAGCTCGACGTCGTCCGCTACGGCACCGCGCCGCGCACGCTGGCCGTGGCGGCGTAGGGGGCTGCCTCGGCGTCCTCGCGCCGGGGCGCTTAGGATCGGCGCCATGAGCGTCCGGCTCTTCGTCATTCCCGGGTCGCACCCGTCGCTCGCGGCTCGTCTGACGCTGGAGCACAAGGGCGTGTCTCACCGACGCGTCGACCTGATCCCGATGGTGGCGAAGCCCGTCCTGCGGGCGCTTCGCTTTCCCCGGGCGACGGTGCCCGCGCTGATGTGGGATGGGCGCCGCGTCCAGGGTTCACGGGCGATCGCGCGGGCGCTGGAGGAGGCGCGGCCGCACCCGCCGCTGTTGCCGTCCGAGCCGGCCCAGCGGCGCGCCGTCGAGGACGCCGAGCGCTGGGGCGACGAGGTGCTCCAGCCGGTGCCGCGCCGGCTCGTCTGGTGGGCCCTGCGGCGCGACCCCTCGGCGCTCGCGAGCTACGCCGAGGGCGCCCGGCTCGGCGTGCCGCTCGGGCTAGCGCTCAAGACGGCGCCGCCGATCATCTGGGGAGCAGCGCGCTTCAACAACGCCACGGACGCGACGATCCGCGCAGATCTGGCCACGCTGCCGGAGATGCTCGAGCGCGTGGACAGCTGGATCGAGGAGGGCGTCCTGGGCGGTCGCGACCCGAACGCCGCCGACTTCCAAATCGGGACAAGCGTCCGGCTGCTGACGACGTTGGACGACCTGCGGCCGGCGATCGAGAGTCGGCCCTGCGGGGAGATGGCGCGGCGGGTGGTGCCGGTGTTCCCAGGGCGCGCGAGGCCGGCTTTCCCTCGGCAGTGGCTCGCCGAGAGCGCCATCCCGCCGGTACGCTCGAAGTAGGGTCCGGATCGCCGGTGCATACGCATTGTGTGCTCATCAAGATCGGCTTGCAGAGCACTTGGTACTCGCCGCAGGGCTACGTGACAACGACCTACAGCACCAGGGAATCGACTTGGTCGGCGTCTACTGCGCCGCGCTTGATCGCTCTTACCTCCTTCCGGCCGCTTTGGTCACGGATAGGCGAGCGATCTGGCTACGGTTAAGGCCCCGGCGAAACCACCAGCGTGCTGCTATCAATTCAGCTTCGCGGTACGAGTTCGCTGGGGCTGTAGCTCAGCTGGAAGAGCGCGACACTGGCAGTGTTGAGGCCACGGGTTCGAGTCCCGTCAGCTCCACTTCCCCGCCCGACCCCGGCCATTTCGTAGTCGGTGTCCACGAGTTCCGCAACC
>JBPCMT010000056.1:0-18457 GCA_051001995.1 Thermoleophilaceae bacterium | reverse complement strand
CCCCGGATCGACGGGCAGCTCGCCGAAGCCGCCGAGCGTCACGGCATGAGCCGGCTCGAGGCCGCGGCCTACGATCGGCTCGGGGTTCAGCTGGCGTAGGCGGGCGTGCGGGAGCGCAGGAGCCCGCCGCTCACGAGCCGGATCGGCCCGAGGCCGGTGGCCCGCCGGGCCAGCGGCTCGGGGACGCCGGCCCGAATCGCGGCGCGCAGTCCGCGCTTGAGCGCGGGACCGCGGGCCAGCGAGTGGGCGTCTGAGGCGAGCGCCCCCACCACGCCGGCGTGCACGAGCAGGTTCGCCGCGGCGCGTGCCGTCGGGCCGTGGTCGCCCACCAGCGAGCTCGCGTTGACCTGGAGCGCGGCGCCCCGGTCGACCTCGCGGCGCAGCCCTGCGCCATCGTCGGCGAGGAGCGCGGCGCTGCGCTCGGGGTGCGCCAGGACGACGCCGAAGCCGCGCTCGCGCAGCTCGTCGGCGGCATCGTGGAACGCCGGGTCGATCGCGAACGGGCTCTCCAGCAGGAGCCAGCGCGCCCCCGGCGGCCCGACGGCCACGGTCTGGAGCTCGCTCTCCGTCAGCCGGGCGACCATGTCGTGGCCGAGCTCCGCCCCGCACAGGACGCGCAGCGGGATGGCCTCCGCCGCGAGCGCGGCGCGGACCTCGCGGACGCGCGCGGGCAGGTCGTCCACCTCCGCGTGGAAGTCGCCGCGAACGTGCGGCGTGGCCACCACCGTTGCGGTGCCGTCGCGCACGGCGGCGCAAGCCAGTGCGAGCGAGTGCCCCATGGTCGCGGGCCCATCGTCCACGCCAGGGAGCAGGTGGAAGTGCAGGTCCACCCAGGCTGTCATCGTGAGGAGAGCGTCGCGCGCGCCCGCGCGCGACGCGTGAACGGGTCGTGATCGCCGTGTGAAGAGACCGTGACCGTGCCCGCCGCGCCCTGAGGCGTCGCGACCCGCGGCCCGGCGGACCGTCTACAGTCACGCCGTGCTCTGGCTCCTTCGCCACGGGGACGCCGCGGATGGCTCGCCGGACGCAGAGCGGAAGCTGACGAAGAAGGGCGAGCGACAGGCGGTTACGGCCGGCGCCGCCTTGGCCGCGCTCGGGGTGGAGATCGAGGCCTGTCTCACCAGTCCCAAGGTGCGCGCCGCCGAGACGGCTCGGCTGGCCTGCGAGCCGCTCCGCGCGGAGCCGCAGCACGAGCCCGCGCTCGCCGGCGGGCCCTTCGACGCCAACCAGCTTGCCGCCGGCCTCGGCGAGGTGCTGCTCGTGGGCCACGACCCCGACTTCTCGATGGCCGTCCACGACCTGACCGGAGCGCAGGTCCGGATGAAGAAGGGCGGGCTCGCTGGCGTGGATCGCGGTGAGCTGATCGTGATGCTGCGGCCCGCTGAGCTGCACGCCATCGCGGGAGCCTCCTGAGGCGCTGGGCCGCCGCCTCGCGACCCTCCCAGGCTCCTCTCAGTTTCCTCTCAGGTAGCGGGTCATGATGGCGGCATGCGCGTGCTGCTCGTCGAGGACGACCTACGAATGGCCGCGGCCATCCGCCGCAGCCTGCGCGGCGAGGGGATCGTCGCCGACGTGGCCGCCAAGGGCTCCGACGCGCTCTGGATGGTGAGGGCCACCGAGTACGACGCCGTCGTGCTCGATGTGATGCTGCCCGACGCGGACGGCTTTGCGACCTGCCGCCGGCTGCGTTCGGAAGGCATGTGGCTGCCGGTGATCATGCTGACCGCGCGCGACTCGGTGGAGGACCGCGTGCGCGGCCTCGACGAGGGTGCGGACGACTACCTGACCAAGCCCTTCTCGCTGGCGGAGCTGCTCGCGCGGCTTCGAGCGCTCGTGCGGCGAGGGCCGGTGGAGCGCCCGACCGTGCTCGTGGTGGGCGACCTGCGCCTCGACCCCGCGACCCGCCAGGTGTGGCGCGGCGACAGCGAGGTCGAGCTCTCGGCGCGGGAGTTCGCCCTGCTCGAGACGTTCATGCGCCGTCCGGGTCAGGTGTTCAGCCAGACCCAGCTCTTGGAGGCCGCCTGGGACCTCGGCTACGAGCAGCGCTCGAACGTGGTCGAGGTGTACGTGCGCTACCTGCGCGAGAAGCTCGACCGGCCGTTCGGCGTCACGTCGCTCGAGACGGTCCGCGGCATGGGCTACCGGCTACGAAAGGACGGCGGCGCGTGAGCCGGGTCCCGATCCGCGCCCGGCTGACGGCCGCGTTCGCGCTGGCGATGGTGCTGGTCCTCGCGGGCGCCGGGCTGTTCGTGTACCTCCGCCTCGAGGCCGACCTCAGCGAAGCGGTGGACGAGGGCCTTCGCGCCCGCGCCGACGCCGTCGCGGCGCTGGCGCAGCAGTCCGCTTCCGCTCCCGACAGCGCCGACGCCGGCGGCCTCGAGGACGCGGAGGAGGGCTTCGCTCAGGTCCTGTCGGCCGACGGCCGGGTGCTGGACGCGACCGGTGGTGCCGGCGGCCCGGCGCTGAGCGCTGAGGAGCTCCGGCGCGCGACGGAGGAGAGCTTCCTGCTCGAGCGCGAGGTGGCGGGCATCGAGGGCACGGCGCGGGTGCTCGCGCTGGCGGCTCCGGGCCCCGGCAGCGCACCGCCCGTCGTGGCGGTCGGGCAGTCACTGGACGACCGCGACGAGGCGCTCGCGGGTCTCGTCGCCTCCTTTGCGATCGGCGGCCCGCTGGCGGTCCTGCTCGCGTCGATCCTCGGCTACGCGCTCGCCGCGGCGGGGCTACGGCCCGTGGAGGCGATGCGCCGGCGCGCCGAGAAGGTCTCGCTGCGCGAGGAAGGCGAGCGGCTGCCGCTGCCGGAGGCTCGCGACGAGGTCCGCCGCCTCGGCGAGACGCTCAACGAGATGCTCGACCGGCTGCGGCGATCGTTCGAGCGCGAGCGACGCTTCGTGGCGGACGCGAGCCACGAGCTACGCACGCCGGTCGCCGTCGTCAAGACCGAGCTCGAGGGCGCCCTCCGTACGGGCGACCTCGGGCCGGGGGTGCGCGAGGCGCTCCTCGCGGCCGTCGAGGAGTGCGACCGGATCGCGCAGCTCGCCGAGGACCTGCTGGTCATCGCGCGCGCGGCCGACGGCGAGCTGTCTGTCCGCCTCGAGCGGCTCGACGCGCGCGCGGCGCTCGACCGTATCCGTGAGCGCTTCGTCGACCGCGCCGCCGGGCACGGCCGCCTCCTCGGGGTCGAGGCGCCCGAGGGCCTGACGCTGTGCGCCGACCCGCTGCGGCTGCGCCAGGCGCTCGGCAACCTGCTCGACAACGCGCTGCGGCACGGCGAAGGCGACGTCGTGATCGTCGCTCGGTCCTCCGGAAGCGGCGCCGAGGTCGACGTGAGCGACCGGGGCGCCGGCTTCGGCCCCGCGATGGACGAGCGGGCGTTCGAGCGCTTCACGCGCGGCGACGAGGCGCGCATTCGGGGGGGAGCGGGCCTCGGCCTCGCGATCGTCAGGGCGATTGCCGACGCCCACGGGGGCAGCGCCGCCATCGTCCCCGGCGCGGGAGCGACCGTGCGCGTGTGGCTGCCGGACCCCGCGCCGCACACCAACCTGCCGCGAGCCGGCGAGCCGGCCGGCTACACGAATCGGTAACCGGTCGGTCACCGAGAAGTCACGCAATGCGACCGGGCGCGGTCGAGGATCGTCGTGTCAGCCCCGACCCCCCGAAAGGACCTCGACATGACGAACGTGCTCGACCGAGTGGAGCGCCTGCTCGCCGCATCACGCTCGACCGACGTGCCGGCCTGCATCGTCTGCAGGCGGCCGATCCGCGCCGGCGACAGGCGCATGACCGTGCGCGGCACGGTCCAGGTGCACCAGCTCTGCGCCACCTACCGCATGCGCCAGGTGGACGCCGGCGCGACGCGCGCCGGCTACCCGCCGCGATGAGCGGCGCGGCCGCCGGCCGGTAGGCCGCGCCGGCGGGCGTCGCCCCCAAGGCGGTCGGCGAGCGTCTGCGAAGCTTGGCGCGCGTGGCCTACGCCTGCGTCGACATCGGCAGCAACACCACCCGCCTGCTCGTGGCGGAGGCCAGCGACGGGCGCCTGCGCGAGCTCATGACCCAACGGGTCTACAACCAGCTCGGCAAGAGCCTCGGCAACGCGGGCGTCATACCGACCGACAAGGTCGGCGAGACCGCCGAGACCGTGGCGACGCAGGCCCGCCACGCCCACGAGTACGGGGCGGAGCGGATCGAGGTGGTGGCCACGGCCGCGATTCGAGAGGCGGCGAACCGCGAGCTCCTGACCGCCGCGGTCAAGGCGGAGGCCGGGATAGCGGTACGCGTGCTGACCGGCGACGAGGAGGCACGACTTTCCTTCCTCGGTGCCACCAAGGCGCTCGGCGCTCCGGTCGAGGGCCAGGTCGCCGTCGTGGACGTCGGCGGCGGTTCGACGGAGATCGCGATCGGGACCGTGGCGGGGGGCGTCGAATGGTCTGAGACCTTCCGAATCGGCTCCGGCTTTCTCACCGACAGCTACGTCCGTTCCGACCCCCCGGCCGCGGCCGAGCTCCAGGCGGTGCGCGAGCACGTCGCCGGCATCTTCGAGGGACTCGTCCCGCCTCCGGTGCAGCGCGCGGTGGCGGTCGGCGGCAGCGCCACCTCGCTGCGGCGGGTCGTCGGCGCGGAGCTGGCGCACGACGCGCTCGAGCGCGGCGTACGAATCCTCTGCACCACGGAGGTGGACGAGGTGGCGAGGCGCTTCGAGCTCGACGCTCGCCGGGTGCGGCTCCTGCCCGCCGGCATCCTGGTCCTCGAGGCGCTGTCGGACACGCTCGGGCACCCGCTCACGATCGGCGGAGGCGGGTTGCGCGAGGGTGTGATCATCGAGATGGTCGCCGGGGCTGAGGCCTGATGGCCAAGGCACGCGCGATCCCGGGCATCGCTCCACAGAGCAGCTTCAGCGAGGCGGCGGCCGACGCGGTGGAGGTGCGCACCGGGGAGCTGTTCTCGTTCACGGAGGGAGTGCTGGACACCGGCGACGTCGAGCGCGTGCACGACATGCGCGTGGCCAGCCGCCGGCTGCGCGCGGTGCTCGAGGTATTCGCTCCGTGCTTTCCCAAGCGGGAGCTGCGGCAGACGCTGCGCGAGGTCAAGGCACTGGCCGACGACCTCGGCGAGCGCCGCGACCCGGACGTCGCGATCGCGGCGCTCGAGCGGGTGGGCGCCGGACTCGCGGCCCCGGACCGCCCCGGGCTCGACGGCTTGATCGCGGAGCTCTCGAAGAGTCAGGAGAGCGGCAACGCGCTGCTCGCCCGCCGTCTCGAGCGCGTGGAGGAGATCGACCTGCAGGGGCGCCTTCTGGCGCTGTCGGCGGCCGCGAGGACGACGTGGGCGCCACCTGGAGCCGAGAAGCCATGAAGGCGCGCAAGGTCAAGGGGCTCGACCCGGACGGCGCGCTGGCCGAGAACGCCCTGCGGATCGCGCGCACTCGCCTCGACGAGCTCCACTCGTTCGCCGGCGCGGCGCGCGATCCCGAGAACGTGACCGCGCTGCACGACATGCGGATCGCCGCCAAGCGAGTCCGCTACCTGCTCGAGCTGGTGGAGCCGTGCTTCGGGCAGCCCGCCAAGCGGGGCGCGAAGCGCGCGAAGGCGCTTCAGACGCTCCTGGGCGAGATCCACGATTGCGACGAGATGCTGCCGCTCGTGCGGGGACACGTGAAGCGGCTGCGCGCCGAGGACGCTACCGCCATTCGAGCCGGGGCGGGCGAGCGCGCCACGGACCTGGACCCCGACGCCGCGCGCGCGGCGCCCAACCGCACCCGCTACCGCGGCCTCGAGGCGCTCCACGCCTACCTGCGCGCGCGCCGCCACGTGCTCTACGTGCGCTTCGTGCGCGAGTGGGCCAAGCTCGAGGGCGACGGCTTTCGCGAGGCGCTCGAAGGCGACCTCGCCCGCGCCGCCGGCGCTACGCTTCAGTCCGGCAGCGAGGAGGGGGTCCACGCGAGCTGAATATGCCGCACGCTGCTAACAGCCAGACCGAAGTCGCAGAGCGCCCGGCCGAGTCGGGCGAGGCGCCGCAGCGAGAGGCGCCCTCGCTCGACGCGCCCGAGCTCTACACCAACCGCGAGCTGTCGTGGCTCGACTTCAACGACCGCGTGCTCCAGCTCGCCGAGGACGAGTCGCTGCCGCTGCTCGAGCGGCTCAAGTTCATTGCGATCTACGCGTCGAACCTCGACGAGTTCTTCATGGTGCGGGTCGCCGGCCTCCACGACCAGGTCGACGCCGGCATCGACGTGCGGGGGCCCGACGGGCTCAGCCCGTCGCAGACGATCGATGGGGTCGCGGAGCGCGTGCGCGCGCAGGCTCATCGGCACTCGCGGCAGTTCGCGGAGGAGCTGTGCCCGGCGCTGGCGCGCGAGGGCATCAAGGTCGTGTCCTGCGACGACTGCGACGAGCCCGAGCTCGAGGCTCTCGACCGCCGCTTCCACGAGCAGATCTTTCCCGCGCTGACGCCGCTCGGCGTGGGGCCGGGCCGGCCCTTCCCCTACATCTCGAACCTCTCGCTGAGCCTCGCGGTGTGGCTGCGCGATCCCATCTCCGGGGCCGAGAGCTTTGCTCGCGTGAAGGTCCCCAAGGAGGTGCTGCCGCGGTTCGTCGAGATCGAGGGCGGTACGTTCGTCCCGCTCGAGAGCGTGATCGCACGCCACCTCGGCGAGCTCTTCCCCGGCACGGAGGTGGTCAGCCACGACGTCTTCCGCGTGGCCCGCGACGCCGACTTCACCGTCTCCGACGAGGCCGACGACCTGGTTCGCGCCGTCGAGGACGAGCTTCGCCGCCGCCGCTTCGGAGAGGTTGTCCGGCTCGAGGTGGGATCGGGGATGGCGCCCGAGATGCGCTCGCGGCTGGTCGGCTGGCTCGACGTGGAGGAGCGCCAGGTCTACGACGTGGACGGCCTGCTCGACATGACCGACCTGTGGGAGCTCCACGACCTCGACGGCCACCGCAAGCTCCGCGACCGGCCGTGGACGCCCGTCACGCGCCCGGCGTTCCAGTCCGACGGCCGCGAGAAGGCGGACCTGTTCGCGGCGATGCGCGAGCGCGACCTGCTCGTGCATCATCCCTACGACTCGTTCGGCTCCAGCGTCGAGCGCTTCCTCGAGCAGGCGGTGCGCGACCCCAACGTGCTGGCGATCAAGCTCACGGTCTACAGGACCTCCGACGACTCGGCCCTGGTCCCGTCGCTGATCGAGGCGGCCGAGCAGGGCAAGCAGGCGGTGTGCATGGTCGAGCTCAAGGCGCGCTTCGACGAGCGCCGCAACATCGAGTGGACGCGCGCCCTGGAGGAGGTCGGCGCGCACGTGGTGCACGGGCTGCCGGGGCTCAAGACGCACGCGAAGTGCCTGCTCGTGGTGCGCCGCGAGGGCCGCGGCGTGCGCCACTACGTCCAGATAGGCACGGGGAACTACCACGCCAAGACCGCCCGCCTCTACGAGGACTTCGGCCTGTTCACGACCGATCGCGAGATCACGGCGGACGTGGCCGACATGTTCAACCTGCTCACGGGGTTCGCCAGGCCCGCCAAGTTCCGCCGCGTGCTCGTGGCGCCGGAGTACCTGCGTGACGCGCTGCTCGAGGAGATCGAGGCGACCGTGGCGGCGCACCGCGATGGCGAGCCGGCGCGGATCGCGATGAAGATCAACGCGCTCGTCGATCGCCGCTGCATCCGCGCGCTGTATGAAGCGTCGCGGGCCGGCGTACAGATCGATCTCGCGGTGCGCGGGATCTGCTCGCTGATGCCCGGCGTGCCCGGGGTCAGCGAGACGATCACGGTCCGGTCGGTCGTGGGGCGCTTTCTCGAGCACTCGCGGATCTACTCGTTCCGGCGCGGCGAGGAGACGAGCTACTACATCGGCTCCGCCGATCTCATGCCACGCAACCTCGACGATCGCGTGGAGCTGCTCGCGCCCGTGTCCGACCCCGCCCTGCGCGCCGAGCTCGAGGACACGCTCGAGCGCTGCCTGGCTGATGACACCTTCTCCTGGGAGCTCGCCCCCGACGGCGAATGGAAGCGCCGCACGGGCGGCGAGCGCGCGGCCCACGAGGAGCTGATCGAGGCGGCGATCGAGCGCTCGGCGCTCGCCGAGCCCTGAGCCGGGCTCGCGCGACGCGACGGGTTCAGCGCCACGGCCGGCGCGCCCGGCTCCGAAAAGGCGACGTGGCCCCGGAGGCCACGGCCCACGGAGCCACGCGCGGTAACGAGGAGGGGATCTCGTCGGTGGGAAGGCTGACGCGCGGCGGTCCGGAGCGTGTGAAAAGGTTGAGAACCGGCCGCATCCCTCCGAGACCGGCGGGCCCGCCAGCTACGCTCGGCGCATGACGGTGATCGCCCACGTCGGCCACGACCTCGTGTCGCTGATCTTCTTCGTGCCGGTGGTCGCGTTCCTCGCGTGGCTCGCGATCGACCAGGTGCGGGCCCGCAGAGGCGAGCGCGATGCCGGTCGGGACGGGGCCGACGCCCGACCGGACGCCTGAGCGGTCCGGCGTCGTCCGCTACCCTAGGAGCCCTTCTCGCGGGCGTAGTTCAGTTGGTTAGAACGCCGGCCTGTCACGCCGGAGGTCGCCGGTTCGAGTCCGGTCGCTCGCGTTTCGACCGGCCCCGCCGCGGGCAGTTCATCTGTCCGACAGGTCCATTCCCCTGCCTGTAGACGACCGTGCCCGAGCAGCTTCAGCCCATCGACCGTGAGGCCGCCAGAGCGGAGGCCTCCGGGCCGCCGCTCGAGACCGTCGCGCGTCCTGCTGCGAACGGCCACCTGCCGCGCGCGTCCGGGCGTTCGCTCCCCGGGGCCCTGCTGCGCGAGGCGCGCCCGAAGCAGTGGATCAAGAACCTGCTCGTATTCGCCGCGCCGGGCGCGGCCGGGGTCCTCACCCAGGCGGACGCCCTCGGCAGCGCGCTGCTCGCCTTCGCCGCGTTCTGCTTCGTCGCGAGCGGCACCTATTTCGTAAACGACGCGCGCGACGCCGAGGCCGACCGCGCCCACCCCCACAAGCGCCACCGGCCGGTGGCCGCGGGGCTCGTCTCGGTGGAGATGGCGCTCGGCGTCGGAGCGCTGCTGCTCGCGGGCGGGTTCGCGCTTGCGGCGGCGGTGAGCCTCGAGTTGCTCGCGCTGATGGCCCTGTACGTCGCGATCGGCGTGGCCTACACGCTGTTTCTCAAGCACACCGCGGTGATCGACATCGCGGTGGTGGCCTCCGGGTTCATCATCCGTGCCGTGGCGGGCGGCCTGGCGGTTGGGGTGCCGATCTCGCGCTACTTCCTGATCGTGGCATCGTTCGGCTCGCTGTTCATGGTCGCCGGCAAGCGCCACGGCGAGCACATCGACCTCGGGCCGGAGCGCGGGTCCGTTCGAGCCACGCTGTCCGAGTACTCGCGCGAGTACCTGCGCTTCGTGTGGACGATGTCCTCGGCGGTGACGATCACCGCGTACTGCCTGTGGGCGTTCGAGCAGTCGGGCGGCTCCGGGCTGCCCTGGTTCGAGCTGTCGATCGTCCCCTTCGTCCTCTTCGTGCTGCGCTACGCGCTGCTGCTCGGCAACGGCCGCGGGAGCGCCCCGGAGGAGCTGGTGCTGCGCGACCGCGGGCTCCAACTGTCCGCCCTGGTCTGGCTGCTCGCCTACGGCGCCGGCGTTTACCTCGGCGTGTAGCGGTACGTGAGCGCTGTTGGGGTCGCGGCCGAACCGCGGCTGCTCACCGGTTGGGGGCGGACGGCGCCGACGCTCGCGACCGTGACCGAGCCCGCCGACGTGGCCACGCTCCGAACCGCGGTGGAGCACGCTCCAGCGCGCGGCGTGGTGGCCCGCGGCCTCGGGCGCAGCTACGGCGACGCCGCCCAGAACGCCGGCGGAGCGGTGCTCTGCACCACCGCCCTCGACGCCGTGCGGCGGCTCGACCTCGATGGCGACCTGCTGACCGTCGGGGCGGGCGCCAGCCTGGCATCGCTCACCCGTCTCCTGGTCCCGCGCGGGCGCTTCCTGCCGGTCGTGCCGGGGACGGGGCACGTCACCGTCGGCGGGGCGATCGCCTCGGACGTGCACGGCAAGAGCCATCATCGCGACGGCGGCTTCGCCGCCCACGTCGCCTGCATCGAGCTCCTGACCCCGGACGGCGAGCGGCGGCGCGTGAGCCACGACGAGGACGGGGACCTGTTCGCGGCCACGGCCGGCGGAATGGGGCTCACCGGCGTGATCCTCGAGGCGACGCTGCGCCTGCTCCGGATCGAGAGCGACCGGATGGTGGTAGACACCGAGCGCGCGCGCGACCTCGACGACGTCATGGCTCGAATGGAGTCCGGCGACGCGCGCTACCGCTACTCGGTCGCGTGGATCGACTGCCTGGCGCGCGGCGCCCGCCTCGGACGCTCGGTGCTGATCCGCGGGGACCACGCGACCGCCGACCAGGTCGCCGCCGAGCGCGATGGAAAGCCCACGCTCGCCGCGCCCGCAGACGGCGCGATCGCCGCTCCGCCGTGGGCGCCACGCGGCCTGCTGCGCCCGGCCGCCGTTCGCGCCTTCAACGAGCTCTGGTTTCGGCGCGCGCCGCGCGAGCGGCGCGGGCAGCTCGAGGGGATGCGGGCGTTCTTCCATCCGCTCGACGGCGTGCGCGACTGGAACCGGCTCTACGGACCCTCGGGGCTGCTCCAGTACCAGCTGGTCGTGCCCTTCGGGCAGGAGCGGACGGTGCGCGCGGTGCTCGAGCGGCTCGCCGGCGCGCGGTCGCCGTCGTTCCTCGCGGTGATTAAGCGGCTGGGGCCGGAAGCCGGCCCGCTTTCCTTCCCGCTCCCCGGCTGGACGCTCGCGCTCGATCTCCCGGCCGGCGGCGGCGGGCTGGCCGACCTGCTCGACGGCCTCGACGAGCTGGTCGCCGATGTCGGCGGCCGGCTCTACCTGGCGAAGGACTCGCGCATGCGACCGGAGCTGCTGCCGCGGATGTACCCGCGGCTCGACGAGTGGCGGGCGGTGCGCGACCGCGTCGACCCCGACCGCCGCATGCGCTCCGACCTCTCCCGCCGGCTGGGACTCGATCGATGAGGGACGCACTCGGGCTGCCCCAGTCGGTGCTTGTGCTCGGCGGGACGTCCGAGATCGGCGTCGCGACGGCAGCCGCGCTCGCGCAGCGGCGAGCCCGGACCGTCGCGCTCGGCGTTCGCGACCCGGCTCGTGCCGAGGCCGCCGCGGCACGGATCCGTGCGGCCGGCGCCACCACGGTGGAGGCGGTCGCCTTCGACGCCGACGATCCCGACTCGCACGAGCGCTTCGTCGACGAGATCTTCGACCGCCACGGCGACATCGACCTGGTGCTGGTCGCGTTCGGCGTGCTGGGCGACTCGGATCGCAGCGCCGTCGACGGGCGCGTCGCGGCTGATGTGATCCGCACCAACTTCCTCGGGGCAGTGTCCGTCACCGTGCCGCTCGTGCGCCGCCTGCGCGGGCAGGGCCACGGCGCGATCGTCGTGCTGTCCTCGGTTGCCGGCGAGCGGGTGCGCAAGTCGAACTTCGTCTACGGGTCGTCGAAGGCGGGGCTCGACGGCTTCGCGCAGGGCCTGGGCGACAGCCTGCACGGGACCGGCGTGGACGTGATGGTCGTGCGTCCGGGCTTCGTCAAGACCAAGATGACGGCGGGCCTCGAGCCGGCGCCGCTCTCGACGACCGCGGATACCGTGGCGAGTGCGATCCTCGACGGGCTCGCCCGCGGCGCCCATACCGTCTGGGTCCCGGGCGCGCTGCGCTTCGTCATGGCGGCGCTGCGCCACCTGCCGCGGCCGCTGTTTCGGCGGCTTGACGTCTAGCCGCCTGGCTCGGCCCGAGTTTGGCGAGTTGCGCCAGAGGCGTTAGCGCAACTCGCCAAGGTTTCGGATTCCGGGCGCCGCTACCGCTTGTCGCGCTGCGCGTCGGCCAGCGCCGCGGCCACGCGCCTCGCGCCGAGCCGCCGGTTGAGCGCGGCGACGAGCCCCGGGGCCGGCCCGGAGATCCAACCCCCCGCGCGCAGGGCGAGCGGGGCGACGTCGATCTCGGCGCGGTCGCGTTCGATGCCGCGCACCACCGCCTCGGCTACCTGGTCCGGCGATCGCAGCGAGACGCCCGGCGGCAACGAGACGTTCGCGTCGGCGAACATCCCCGCCTCGGAGATGAACCCAGGGAAGACGGTGGTCACGCCGACGCCGGAGCCGAGCAGGTCCTCGCGCAGGGCGAACGCGAACCCGCGCAGCCCGAACTTGGTGGCCGAATAGACCGAGCTACCGCCGGAGGCGACCTTCCCCGAGAACGACGAGACGAAGACGAGGTGGCCGGCGCCGCGCTCCACCATCGCCGGTGAGAGGGCCCGCGCGAGCTGCATCGGGGCGCGGAGGTTGACCGCCAGCGAGCGGTCGACCTGCTCCGCCGTGAACGAGTCGAGCGTGCCGCTTGCGGGCAGCCCGGCGTTTGCCACGAGCACGTCCACGCTCCCGGCGCGCTCCACCAGATCGGCGACCGACTCCCGCTCGGCCAGGTCGCAGACCGCGAACTCGACGCGGTCCCCGAGCTCCGCCGCCGCCTCCTCGAGCGCGTCCCGGCGGCGCCCCGAGAGCACGAGCTCGGCGCCGCGCCGGTGAAGCGCTTGCGCGATCGCTCGCCCGATGCCGCCCGACGCGCCGGTGAGGAGCGCCCGGCGCCCGGCGAGGTTCAGGCCCACGAAGCGTTCAGGACCCGGTACCCGAGTGAGTGGTGGTCCGCAGGGCGCTCTCCTCCGCCCCCTCGCCGCGCGGCTCGGTCAGGTCGAGCGCCGCGCGGACGATCCGGCTCTGCATCGCGAGGTGGGCGGGCGGGTAGCCCTCGCCGGGACTGGCTCGCAGCGGGCGGCCGACGTACTCGTACTCGACCCCGTCGGGGAGTATTGACCGCACCCGTGCCTCCATCACCGCGCGGGCGCCCATGTTCCGCGGCTCCTCCTGGGCCCAAACCACGCTGTCGAGCGACGGGTAGCTCGACATCAGCGCCTGGAGCTCGTTGGCGGCGAAGGGATAGAGGAGCTCGACGCGACCGATCGCGACGTGCTCCTGCCTAGCTCGCTGCTCGTGCTGGCTGAGGTCGTAGTAGACCTTGCCCGAGCAGAGCACGAGGCGGGTGACCCCCTCACGATCGCCGGCGAGCGACGGGTCGTCGAGCACCGGCTGGAACGAGCCCTCGGTGAGCTCCTCGAGCCGCGAGACGGCGGCCGCGTGACGCAGCAGGCTCTTCGGCGTCATGACGATCAGCGGGCGACGCTTCTTGACCAGCGCCTGGCGGCGCAGCAGGTGGAAGTACTGCCCCGGCGTCGTGCAGTTCGCGATTCGGATGTTTCCCTCCGACGCGAGGCTGATGAAGCGCTCGATCCGGGCGCTCGAGTGCTCGGGCCCCGAGCCCTCGTAGCCGTGGGGCAACAGCAGCGTCAGCCGCGAGGCGATCCCCCACTTGGAAAGGCCCGAGACCAGGAACTGGTCCACGACGACCTGGGCGGCGTTGACGAAGTCGCCGAACTGCGCCTCCCACAGCACCAGCGTCTCCGGCGCGTGGGCGCTGTAGCCGTACTCGAAGCCGAGGCAGCCGATCTCCGACAGCGGGCTGTTGTGGAGCTCGAACGGCGCCTGCGCCTTGGTCAGGCACTGGATCGGGACGTGGCGCTTCCCGGTCTCGGCGTCGTGCAGCACCAGGTGTCGCTGGCTGAACGTGCCGCGCTCGGTGTCCTGGCCGGTGAGCCGGACCGGGACGCTCTGCTGGAGCAGCGAGGCGAGCGCGAGCGCCTCGGCGTGGGCCCAATCGACCGTGCCCTCCTCCTCGAACGTCTTGCGGCGCCGCTCGAGTTGGGGGCCGAGCTTGCGGTGCAGCGTGAATCCCTCGGGGACCTTGTGCAGCTGGTTGTTGAGCGAGTGCAGCGTGTCCGCCCCAAGCGACGTCCGCGGCTCCCTGCTCGGCGTGCGGTCCACCTCGAACTCCCCGGTCTCGGGCTCGGGCTGCTCGATCGCGGCCTTGAGCTCGTCGTGCGCGTCGGCGAGCCGCTTGTGCGCCGCGCCGGCCATCGCCTCCACTTCGTCCTCGGTGACCACCCGGGCCTCGACGAGCCGCCCGGCGTAGAGCTTGCGCGCCGGGGGGTGGTGGCTGATCCGCTCGTACATGTCCGGCTGGGTGTAGGCCGGCTCGTCGGTCTCGTTGTGCCCGTAGCGGCGGTAGCCGATCAGGTCGATCAGGGCGTCGCGCTTGAAGCGGTCCCGGAAGGCGAACGCGAGCCAGGCAGCGGCCACGCAGGCCTCGACGTCGTCGGCGTTGACGTGGATGATCGGAACGTCGTAGCCCTTCGCGAGGTCCGAGGCGTAGCGCGTCGAGCGCGCCTGCTCGGGGCCGGTCGTGAACCCGAGCTGGTTGTTCGTGATGATGTGGATCGTGCCGCCGGTGGAGTAGCCCTCCAAACCGCTCAGGTTGAGCGTCTCCGCCACGACGCCCTGGCCGGGGAACGAGGCGTCGCCGTGGATCAGCACCGGCAGCACGATGCTCGGATCGTGGTGGACCTCCCGCCCCTTGCGGCTGGTCTGGTCGGCTCTGGCCCGTCCGACCACGACCGGGTTCACGTACTCGAGATGGCTCGGGTTGGCCGCCAGGGTCACGTTGATGCCCTTGCCGCCGCTCGTCCGGTAGGTGCCGGCGGCGCCGTGGTGGTACTTGACGTCGCCCGTGCCGCCCTCGGGCAGCGCCGTCTGCACCTCGAGGTTCTGCTCGCCCTCGAACTCCGCGAGGATGGCCTGGTAGGAGCGGCCGACGATGTGAGCCAGCACGTTCAGGCGCCCGCGGTGGGCCATGCCCAGCACGACCTCGCGGGCTCCCTCCGCCGACGCCATCTCGATCGTCTCGTCGAGCATCGGCACGAGCGAGTCGAGCCCCTCGATCGAGAACGACTTCTTGCCGAGGAACGCCCGGTGAAGGTAGGTCTCGAGCGCCTCGACCTCGGTCAGCCGCTCGAGCAGCGCGCGCTTGCGCCCGGCGTCGAGCGCCGGGCTGAACGCGCCCGACTCGATCGCTTGGCGCAGCCACACGCGCTGGTTGTGGTCGGAGATGTGCTCGATCTCGTAGGCGATCGTGCCGCAGTAGGTCTGCTGGAGCTTCGGCAGCGCGTCGGCGAACGTCTTGCCCGGCACTGCGACCCGGAGCACGGAGGCCGGGATTGCGCGCATCTGCTCCTGGGACAGGTTGACGCTGGCCGGGTCGAGCGCCGGGTCGCCGAGCGGCTCGGACTCGAGCGGGTCGAGCCGCGCCGCCAGGTGCCCGTGCATGCGGTGCGCCTTCACGATCGAAGTCGCCGCCTGGACGGCCTGGAGGAGCTCCTCTGGGGCGCCTTCGACAGCCGGCTCCACACGCGCCGGAACGGGCTCCGCCGCGGTCTGTGGCGCGGGGCTCGGGGCGGCCTCCACCTGCGCGCCGAGCGCCGAGAAAACGTTCTGGTAGAAGCCGTCGCCGCCTTGGAGCAGCTCGTCGACGCGGGCGAGGAACGAGCCGGACTCCGCGCCCTGGATCACGCGGTGGTCGTAGGTGCTCGTCATCGTCATGACCTTCGTCACTCCGAGCTCGCGCAGCCGGCCGGGGTCGGCCTGCGCCAGGCCGGGCGGGTAGGCGATCGAGCCGGTGGCGACGATCGTCCCCTGGCCGGGCATCAGCCGCGGCACCGAGGCGACGGTGCCGATCCCGCCGGGGTTGGTCAGCGTGATGCTGGCTCCTCGGTAGGTGTCGGGGGGAGGTTCGCTGGCGTGGGCGCCGGCGACGAGCTCGTCGTAGCGGGAGGCGAAATCGCCGAAGGCGAGCCGGTCCCCGCCGCGCAGCACCGGGACGACGAGCGACCGCGTGCCGTCGCGGCGCTCGACGTCGACGGCGAGCCCGAGGCTCACGTCGCCCGGATCGAGCCGGAACGGCTTGCCGTCCTCCTCCTCGAACGAGTTCGTCATCACCGGCATCTCGCTCGCGGCACAGACGATCGCCCACGCGATCAGATGGGTGAACGAGAGCCTGTTGCCGCCCTCCTTCAGCGCGCGGCGGCGGTCGTCGAGCACACCGACCGGGATCGTGCGAAAGCTCGTGGCGGTCGGAAGCGTGCGGCTCTGGTCCATGAAGCGAACCGCGGTGGCCGCGGGCCCGCGGATCGGGCTGCGCCGCGGTTGTGGCTCGTCCGCGTGGCGTGAAGGCCCTGCGGGAGCGGTGCCGGCGCCGTTGCCCTGGACCGCCGCCAGGACGTCCTCCTTTAAGACGCGGCCGCGGGGACCGCTCCCCGAGAGGGATGCGAGATCGATGCCGTGCGCGGCGGCGATCCGCTGCGCCACCGGGGTGGCGTCCTGCCTCGGCGCCGCCGGCGGATGGCCATCGCCGTCAGCGGCCGGTGCCTCGGCCTTCTCGTCAGTCGGCGCCGCCGCCGCCTCGGCCGGCGGGGCGGCTGAGCCGCCGCTCGCCCCGTCGCCGGCCACGGCCGCGGCGCCCGCGCTGACCGCGATGCGGCACAGCGGCGTGCCTACCGAGACGGTCTCGTCCGGCTGCACGAGGATCTCGACGATCCGTCCCGTCGCCGGGGCCGGGACCTCGGTGTCGACCTTGTCGGTCGAGACCTCGACCACGGCCTCGTCGCGCGCGACCTCGTCGCCGACCTGCTTGAGCCACTCGAGGATCGTCCCCTCGCTCACCGACTCGCCCATCTGGGGCATCTCGAGCTCGACGACGTCGGCGTCGGTATCGGCGGCGGATCCAGCGCCCGCACCGGTCTGCGCCGCGGCCTCCGCGGTCGCCGCCCCATCATCGGGCGCCGTGGCTCGGCTCTCGCGATCGGGGGTCTCGGGCGCGCCGCCGTTGCCCGCGGCGACGGGGCCGCCACCGTCGCCGCCGGTCTCGATCTCCCCGAGCACCGTGCCCACCGGCACCGTCTCGTCGGGCTGCACCACGATCTTCGTGAGAGTCCCTGTGGCGGGGGCCGGCACCTCCGTGTCGACCTTGTCGGTCGAGACTTCGACCAGGCCCTCGTCGCGCGCGACCTCGTCGCCGACCTGCTTGAGCCACTCGAGGATCGTCCCCTCGGTCACCGACTCGCCCATCTGGGGCATCGTGATCTGGACGGTGGTCCGAGTGGCCATCTAACCGGTCCCACACTCTAGCTACCCCGACCCCGGGCGGGATCACGTGAACGGCCGCTCGCACGGGCGTTACGGTGGCGCGGGTGACGACCGCGGAAGCCCATCGCCTCGCGCGTGAGAAGGGCGTGTCCGGGCCGCTCTACGCGCTCGTTCGCGGCGTCCTGACGCCGCTCATGCGTGGGTGGTTTCGGATGCACATCTCGGGCCGCGAGCACATCCCGCCCGAGGGCGCCGCGATCCTCGCCCCGAACCACAAGAGCTTCTGGGACTCGTTCTTCATCGCGCTCGCCACGCCCCGTCACCTGCGCTTCATGGGCAAGATGGAGCTGTTTCAGGGACGGTGGGGGCGCCTGCTCGTGCGCCTCGGTGCGTTCCCGGTGCAACGCGGCCGGGCCGACGCGGAGGCGCTCGAGACCGCGCGGGCCCTGCTCGCCGCGGGTCAGCTGCTGGCGATCTTCCCGGAGGGTACGCGGGTGCGAGAGGCCGTCACCCTCGGACAGCCGCGGCGCGGCGCCGGGCGGCTGGCGCTCGAGTCGGGCGCGCCGCTCGTCCCGGCCGCGATCACCGGCAGCGACGCCCTCTGGGCCGGGCCGTTCCCCAAGCCGAAGCGCGTCCAGGTCACCTTCGCCGCGCCGATCCCCGTGGCCGAGATCGCCTCGAGCCCGGACGAGGCCGGGAAGCTCGTCGAGGAAGTCCTCTGGCCGCAGGTCGAGACCCAGTTCGACCGCCTGCTCCTGCGCCCCGGCGTGGTCGCCGCGCTGCTCACCGCGCTAGGCGTGGGCGGTGGGATCGCGCTCGGCCGGCGCTCGGGCGGGAAGAGGCGGCTCCCACTGCCCGGGCGCTCGCGTAGGCGCCGGTTCTCTCTGCGCCGTTGAGCGCCGCTGGGCTGCATTGCCCTCGCATAGCGATGGCAATGCAGCACGGTGGCCGTGGCCCGCGGGGGTCGCGCGCTAGCGCGCCGCTTCGGACGCGTCGAAAGGCACGCTCGCGGCCAGGATCGTGTCCACCTGCGGGCTATGGATCACGCTCCGGTCACGCCCGAGCGCCTTCGCTGCGAACAGCGCCCGGTCCGCCGCGTGCATCAGCTGCTCGGCGGTGCCGCCGTGAGTCGGGAAGCTCGCGATGCCGAACGAGACCGTGAGCGGCACGGAGGCGTCAGACATCTGCCCGCGCAGGCGCTCACGCAGGCGCTCACGCAGGCGCTCGGTGGCGACCAGCGCCTGGTGCGCGTCGCTCTCGGCCATCACGAGCGCGAACTCCTCGCCACCGAGCCGCGCGACCACGTCGCTCGAGCGCCGCTCGTCGCGCAGGCAGGCCGCCACGCCGCACAGGACGTTGTCACCGGCCTCGTGCC
>JBPCMT010000055.1:0-5317 GCA_051001995.1 Thermoleophilaceae bacterium | reverse complement strand
ACTCCTTGATCTCCTCGAGCTCCTCGACCGCCTCGTCGACGCCGGCGACGTCGCGGAAGTTGATCTTGGGGGCGTCCACCGCCATCCGCTTGGCGCGCGACTTGCCAAAGCTCATGACCTTGGAGCCGCCGCCCTGCATCTGGTTGATCAGGAACAGCCAGAAGACGATGAAGAGCAGGAACGGCAGCACGTAGATCAGCGCCGTGAAGATCCCGCCGCCGCCCAGGCCCTCGACCTGGATCGCGATGTCCTTCTCCTCGAGCGTGTCGACGAGGCCCTGCTCGGTGTTGTCGGGGAAGGCCGTCTCGTACAGCTGCGCGCCCGGGTCGGCGGGCTCGACCTCGATCGTGTTGTCCTCGGTCATGAGCGTGACCGACTCGACGTCGTCCCCCTCCACCTGGGCGAGGAACTCGGAGTAGGTGGGAGGCTCCTGCTCGTTGCTCGGGGCGATGAGCTCGCGCGCGAAGAAGGCGAGCACGACGACAATCAGGATCGGGAACGCCGCGCTCTTGAAAAAGCGGCTCACGGGGCGAGCCTAGCAGGGGGTCTTTCGCATTCCTAAAGGGAATCTGGGCCCCTTCGCCCACCGCCGCAGACAGTTCCGGCCGTCTCGACGAGCGGCCTCAGGGCCCTTCCGCGAGCGCCGCCACGTACGGGAGGTTGCGGTAGCGCTCGGCGTGGTCGAGCCCGTAGCCGATGGCGAACCGGTTCGGGATCTCGAAGCCCACGTAGCGGATCGGCAGGTCGACCTTTCGGCGCTCCGGCTTGGTGAGCAGCGCGCAGACCTCCACCGATGCCGGGTTGCGTGCCCGAAGCGTGCGCAGGAGGTAGGACAGCGTGAGGCCGGAGTCCACGATGTCCTCGACGATCAGCACCTTCTGGCCCTCGATCGGCGCGTCGAGGTCCTTGAGGATTCGCACGACTCCCGACGAGTCGGTCGATGAGCCGTAGGAGGCCACCGCCATGAAGTCGATCTGGCACGGCACGTCCAGGTGGCGCATGAGGTCCGACAGGAAGAAGACGGCGCCCTTCAGCACGCCGACGAGGAAGATCTCCTCGCCGCGGTAGTCCGCCGAGATCTCGCGCCCGAGCTCGCGCACGCGGTGAGCCAGCTCGTCCTGCTGGACGAGGATCTTGCCCACCGCGGCGTCGCGCACGCGCCGAGTGTAAGGCTGCCGCTTCGACCCTCAGGCGCCGTGGCGCGCGGAGACCCCGACCGTCTCGGCCGACGACGCGCCGTCACCCGCGCGAAACCGCTCGCCGACGGCCACGCCGGCCACCCAGGCGATCTCGTCGCCCACGACGACGACGGGCAGCGACCGGCGCATCTCGCGGGGGACCTTGTGATCGGTGAACAGGTCCTGGAGCGACTTGCTCCCGCCCAACCCCGCCGGGCGCATCCGGTCGCCGTCGCGCCATGATCGGACGGTTACCAGCGGGCCCAGCCGATCGACGTGCAGCAGCGCCTCCCCGGCGGTGCCGATCCGCGCGCTGACCTCCCACTCGCCGAAGCGTGTGGTGCCCGGCACCGGGAGGCGAACCGGCTCCGGCGGAGGCAAATCGCGCGTGGCCGTGAAGCGCAGCGTCCCGTACTCGGCCACCGCCCTCAGGCCGCCCCCGAGGTCGAGGCTGGCGCTCCCACCCCGGTCGCCGAGCGCGAGGATCGCGTCGGCGTCGCGCCGCGACAGAGGATGCGGCCCGGCGGCCGCCCGCTCGGCCAGCCGGCGCAACACGAGTCGCGCGAGGCCCGCCGGGAGGTCTCGGAGCTCCGCCAGTCGCGCCGCCGGCGCCCCGGTTCGCTCGAGCGCGTCGTCGACGGCTCGCGCGAGCACCTCGGCCTCGTCGCGCAGGAGCCGGCTGGTCTCAGCGATACCCCGCTCGGCCTCCGGATTCAGGTCGCGGAGCACCGGCATCACATCTTCGCGCACGCGCGCGCGCGCGAAGCGCGGGTCGGCGTTCGAGGGATCCTCCACGAAGGCGAGCCCGCGCGCCCGGCAGCGGGCGCGCGTCTCCGCGCGCGTGGCCTCGAGCAACGGGCGGACCAGCCGTCCGCGGCGCGGTTGCATCCCGAGCAGCGCCCTGCGCCCGGGCGAGACGGCGAGGCGGTACACGACCGTCTCGGCCTGGTCGGTGGCGGTGTGGGCGGCGGCGTAGTCGGCGCGCGCGTGACGCTCGGCGAGGGCGTAGCGCGCGTCGCGGGCCTCGGCCTGGACGTTGCCTCGCCCAGCGCCCTCCGCCGCCTCGATCTCCACCCGCTCGACCGCGAGCGGCACGCCGAGCCGGTCGCACAGCTCGCGGCAACGGGCCTCGTCCGAGGCTGCGTCGGGACGCAGGCCATGGTTGACGTGCAGCGCCGACACCTCGGCGCCGAGCTCCACCGCCACGTCGAGCAGGCAGACCGAGTCCGCTCCGCCCGAGAGCAGCACGAGCAGCGGCTCGCCCGCGGGGACGAGGCCGCTCTCATCGGCGACCTCGAGCGGCCGCTCCTCGGGGGCCCCCGTGCGCCCAGACACCTAGAAGCCGGGGTTCGCCCGGCAGAGGCGCTGCGGCTCGTCGAAGCCCTTGAGCTTGACCTCGCCGATCTCCTCGAACTCGAGGTGGTCGCTCGATCCGATCGCCTCGACGCCGGCGTCGGTGACCAGCACCTCTCCCCCTCCCGCGCGCGCGACCACGCGCGACGCCAGGTTGACGTCGCGGCCGAAGTAGTCGCCGTCGCGGTAGATCGTCGCGCCGCGGTGGATCCCGATGCGCGGCGCCGGCCGCTCCTCCCAGAGCCGCAGGAACCCAACCGCCCAATCGACCAGGTCCGCCGTCTCCTGGCCGATGATCATCACCTCGTCGCCGATCGTCTTGACGACGCGCGCATCGTCGGGGAGCGTCTCCGCCACGGCGTCGATGAAGCGCTCGACGTAGGAAAGGGCCTGCTCCTCACCCTCCTCCTCCGTGTAGCGCGTATAGCCCGCGAGGTCGGCGAAGGCGACGGTGACCCTGATCCGGCCGAGGTCGGAGCGCGAGTCGAGCTCCACCTCCATGTGGCCCACCATGTCCTGCTCCACGAAGTGCTGGAGAAAGCGCTGGTGGATGTAGTCCATGATCGGCGAGGCGAGCGGCAGCAGGTCGCGCGCGAGGTGCTCCATCTCCTCGGCCATCTCGAGCTCGGGGACCTCCTGGCGCATCAGGGGCTCGTGCACGTACATGTGAAAGAGGCGCGTCTCGGCGTCCGCGATGCGCGCGATCGCCTGCCCGTAGACGCGCGTGAGCTGGAGGAAGGCGACGAGCGGGAACCCGGAGGCGAGCACCGACGCGATGTAGCGGAGCGCCTGGACGTCCTCGTCGGTGAGGCGTTCGAGCTCCTGGTTTGGGAAGCCGATGCTCGTCCAGAGCCGCGCGATGAGCTCCGGCTCGAGGCCGGTCGCCTCGGCGACCTCGTCGAGCGGGCGGTCGGCGTGGCTGGGCGGGAACAGGTCCTCGACGTACCCGTAGGCCAGCCGGCCGTCCGCCGTGGCCTCACGGATCTGATCGAGGCTGTGTCCACGGTCGCGCAAACGCGCCGCGATACGAGCGTGCGCCAGGCCGGCGGGGCTGAGCGCGTCGCCGCCGTCGAGCTCGGGGATCACGCCCGTCTGCGCCCAGCGCTTCAGCGTCGACCGTGAGACGCCGACGCGCTCGGCGGCCTCAGCAAGGCTCACCGTGTCGTCGGCCACGCGGGCAGCGTAGCGAGCGGCTGCCCTCCGTCCTTTTCGCCGGCCGCGACCGCGGTCCTGAGCCCGATCGCGAGCTATAGACTCGCGCGACCTGGAGACACCTCTCGGGGGAGGGACCGAGCCTTGAACTACTTCGTCACGGGGGCGACCGGCTTCATCGGGCGTCATCTCGTAGAGCAGCTTCTGCGCCGCGACGCCGTCGTGTACGCCCTCGTCCGCGAGGGCTCGCGCGGCCGGCTCGACGCGCTGGCGCAGCGCCTTGACGCCGCCGATCGCATCGTGCCGGTGGCCGGCGACCTGTCGAAGCCGGGGCTCGGCGTCGACGGCTTCGACGAGCGCATCGACCACCTCTTCCACCTCGCCGCCGTCTACGACATCGAAGCCGACGAGGAGGCCTCGGTGAGCGCCAACGTGGACGGAACGCGGAACGTCATCGAGTTCGCCAACGCGCACGACGTAGGACGCTTTCACCACACCAGCTCGATCGCGGTGGCCGGCTCGTACCACGGCGTCTTCCAGGAGGACATGTTTGACGAGGGTCAGAAGCTTCTGCACCACTACCACCGCACGAAGTACGAGTCGGAGGCGCTGGCCCGGGCTCAGGTGAAGGCGCGGCTGACCGTGTACCGCCCGGGCATCGTGATCGGGCACTCGGAGACCGGCGAGATGGACAAGATCGACGGTCCCTACTACTTCTTCAAGCTGATCAAGCGGTTGCGCCACGCGCTGCCCGCCTGGTTCCCCCTCGCCGGGCCCGAGGGCGGCAAGACCAACCTCGTGCCGGTGGACTACGTCGCACGCGCGATGGACCACATCGCCCACATCCCCGAGGACGACCTCCCCGGCGACACCTTCCACCTGGTGGATCCCGAGCCGCTGTCCGTGGGGCAGACACTCAACGAGTTCGCCCGCGCCGCTCACGCTCCGCAGTTCGCGATGCGGATCGATCAGAACATGACGAACGCGGTGCCGAAGGCGGTGCGGGCCGGAGTCATGGCGCTCCCGACCGTTCGGAGGATCCGCAACCAGACGCTGCGCGACCTCGGGATCCCGCCCGAGGCGATGGAGCACCGCGACTTCGCCTGCAGCTTCGACGCGCGCGACACGCAGCGGGCGCTGACCGGCACCGGAATCGCCGTTCCGCCGCTGTCCTCCTACGCGGGGCAGGTCTGGGACTACTGGGAGCGCAACCTCGATCCCGACCTGTTCCGCGATCGCAGCCTCACCAGCTCGATCAGGGACAAGAAGATCCTGATCACGGGCGCCTCGAGCGGCATCGGGCTCGAGACCGCGCTCAAGATCGGCGAGGCCGGCGGCGAGGTGCTGCTGGTCTCGCGGACGCGCGAGAAGCTCGAGGAGGTCAAGTCGCAGGTGGAGGAGCGCGGCGGGACCGCCCACGTGCATCCCTGCGACCTCGCCGAGCTCGACGAGATCGACCGTCTCGCCGAGGAGGTCCTCTCACAGCACGGCGGCGTGGACGTGCTGGTCAACAACGCGGGCCGCTCGATCCGCCGCTCGATCGCCAGCTCCTACGACCGCTTCCACGACTTCGAGCGCACCATGCAGCTCAACTACTTCGGCGCGCTCAAGCTGATCCTCGCCCTTCTCCCGGG
>JBPCMT010000054.1:0-5005 GCA_051001995.1 Thermoleophilaceae bacterium | reverse complement strand
CGGTGGCCGTCCAAGTCCGCTTCATCACCGACCCGGCGTGTTCCTGGTCGTGGGCCGTCGAGCCCGTCGTGAGAAAGCTCATGGTGGAGTTCGGCGAGCGCCTCGCGTGGACCTGGGTGATGGGTGGGCTCGCCCGGCGCTACGACCAAGGGTACGCGGACGCGGACGCCGGCATCGGCGGTCAGGCAGGCCCGTTCCCCGGCCTGATCGTCCACTGGCTCGACGTGGCCGACGAGGGCCGCATGCCGCTCGACCCGCGGCTGTGGAGCGAGGGGCCGATCGGCTCGACCTACCCGGCCTGCATGGCGGTCAAGGCCGCTGCCGAGCAGGGCCCCGGGGCCGCCTACGCCTACCTTCGCGCGGTGCGCGAGGGCCTGATGTGCTTTCGCCGCAAGCTCGACACCACCGAGGCGCTCGTCGACGAGGCCCGGCGCGCGCGGCTCGACCTGGAGCGCTTCCGCCGCGACCTCGGCTCGCACGCGATCGTCGAGGCCTTCGGCGCCGACCTGGACGAGGCGCGCACCGTCCCGGAGGAGGCGCGCGCCGAGGGCCAGGTCAGGGAGATCGGCCAGGGGCGTGAGCGGGTCAGCTTCCCGACCGCGATTTTCGTGGCCGAGGATGGGACACGGCACGGCGTCTTCGGTCACAAGCCCTACGAGGACTACCGCGCCGCGGCGCAGGCCGCCGGCGCGCGGCAGAACGGGGGCGAGCCGCCCGGGGTGCTCGACGCCCTGCGGCGCTTCGGCCGGATGGCAGGGCGCGAGGTGGAGGCGGTCTGCGACCTGCCCGAGCCGCGCGTCGCCGCCGAGCTGTGGCGCCTCGCGAGCGAGTGGAAGGCGCGCCCGGTGCGGGTGCTGACCGGTCACCTGTGGGAGCCGACGTGAGGGGGCCGCCGTCCTGCATGGGGGTCCGTATGCGACCCCAATCCAGCACAGCGACTGTTCAGGCGAAGCCGACGGCCGCCCGGCCGGTGAGTCCGGAGGCGGGAAGCTGGACCAGGCCGGCCGCGCCGGTCACCTCGCCGATCACGGCCGTGCCCGGGTGGCGGGCGCCGAGGGCGCTCACCGACGCCTCGGCGTGCTCGGCCGCCACCACGCAGCAGAACCCGCAGCCGAGGTTGAAGACCTCGAGCAGCTCTTCCTCCGAGATCTCGCCACGGCTCGCGATCAGGTCGAAGATCGGCTGGCGCGGGAGCGGTCGCTCGATCCGGTAGCCGACGCCGTCCCCGAGGCGCAGCAGGTTCAGCAGCCCGCCGCCCGTGATGTGGGCGAGCCCGCGGACGTCGACATCGGAGTCGAGCAGCTCAAGCACCGCGCGGACGTAGATCACGGTCGGCTCGAGCAGCGCCTCGCCGACCGTCTGGCCGCCAAGCTCGACTGGAGCTTCGCTGAGGTCGGGAAGCGCCCTCCGCGCGACCGTGAGGCCGTTCGAGTGGATGCCGCTCGACGGCAGGCCGATCACGGCGTCGCCGGACCCGATCCGCTCGCCGGTCACGATGCGGTCGAGCGCCACGGTCCCGAAGCAGGCCGCGACGAGGTCGATCCCGCCCGGCGACGGGTGCCCGCGAATCACCTCGGGTAGCTGAGCCAGCTCGCCGCCGGGGATCTCGATCCCGGCCTCCTCGGCGCCGGCGCGGAGCCCCTCGGCGACCGTGCGGAGCACGTCCGGGTCGGCCTGCTCGACAGCGATGTAGTCGACCGCGGCGAGCGGCGTTGCCCCCACGCATACGAGGTCGTTGACGTTCATAGCGATGCAGTCGATGCCGATCGTGTCGAAGCGTCCGAGCTCCTCGGCGACGATCACCTTGGTGCCGACGCCGTCGGTCGAGAGCGCGATGCCGGTCCGCTCGTCGAGCGCGACGACGTTCGCGTAGTGACCAGAGCCGAGCTGCGATCGCCTCGCTCGCCCGGGGTCGATCCGGCTCAGCACGTCCACGATCGCGGCGACTGACTCGTCGGCGCGGTCCGCGTCGACGCCCGCCCGCCCGTAGTCATCGTCGATCATGCGGCCATTCAATCCGATGCCCGGCGGCGGCGGCCGAGCCGTGACAGCGCGACCGCGCCCAGCGCGATCCGGTAAGCGGCGAGCGGCGCGTAGGAACGCGCGCCGTCCATCGTCCGAGCCAGGCCGGCGGCGGCGATCGTCGAGGCGAATGAAGCCGCGACGCCGGCCGCGAATGGACGCGCCAGGTTGACCGGGGGCGGTCGGCGCAGCAGGCGTACTGCTTCGAGCGCGGCGGCGCCGAGCACGATCGGCGCGGCGGCGTGGCGTGAGATCTCGCTGGCCGAGCGTCGTTCGAGTCGCCGGAGCCGGAGCGCCGTAAGCGCCGCGCCGCCGCGCGATACGCCCGGAGCGAGTGCCACCGTCTGGGCGACTCCGACGGCCACCGCGTCGAGCAGCGGGGCGTCATCGCGGCTCCGGTCGGCCGGTCGCCGGTCGGCGAGACCCATCGCGGCCCCGGCCGCGACCTGGGCGATCGCAACGTGGCGCGGCGAGCTCAGCCGCCCGGCGATCGGGCCGTGGAGCAGGAGCCCGGCGGCGGTGGCGGGAGCCGTGGCGAGGAAGAGCCTGGTGAGGCGCGGCGCGTCGAGCGAGCGCGCCACCTCCGCCACCTCGCGCCTGAGCGCGACCCCCAAGCCCGCCGCGGTGCCGGCATGGAGCGCGACCTCGAACGCCTTGCGGTGACGCGCGTCGAGGCGGTCATAGGGCCAGCCGAGCAGCGCCGGCGCGAGCACGACGTGCCCCGAGCTCGAGATCGGGAGCAACTCGGTCGGGCCCTGGAGGAGGCCGAGCGCGATCGCGTGTCGAGCCGGCAGCGATGAGGCCGCCTCGCCGCGGCGAAGGGCTGCCCAGCGACGCAGCGTGGGCAGGCTCAGGTGGTCTCGGCGGCGGGGCCGCCGCCCGCCGGATCCGAGCCCTGCGCCGGGGAGGCGGGCGGCCCGCCGCGACGGTAGCGGCGAATGGCCAGGTAGGCGAGCCCCAGCACGATCGCCGCCGCCACGACGTAGTCCACGTAATGCAGCGAGTCCTTCCACGACTCCCACTCCTCGCCCGCCTGCTGGCCGACGAAGGTGAGCGCCAGCACCCACGGGATGCAGCCGGCCAGCGTCAGGACGCTGAAGCGCCAGAACGGCATCCGCGCCACCCCCGCGGGCAGCGATATGAAGGTCCGGATGATCGGGAGCATGCGGGAGAAGAACACGGTCGCGTCGCCGTGGCGCTGGAACCAGCGGTCCGCCCACTCCAGATGGCTCTTCTTGATGTGGAGCTTGCGGCCGTGCTTCTCGAGGATGTCCACGCGCCCGGCGCGGCCGACCGCGTAGGCGATCCAGGAGCCGACGAGGTTGGCGAGCGACCCCGCCGCGGTCGCGGCGATCAGGCTGTACTCGCCCTCGGCCACGTTGAAGCCGGCGAACAGCATGGTCGCCTCACTCGGCACCGGTATGCACGCGCTCTCTAGCAGCATCAGCACGAAGACGCCGGTGAGCCCGAGCTCCGCCACCACATCGACGGCCACCTCGACGATCGGATCGGTGATCGAGGCGATCGGGAGCATGAAGCCTGATTAGGCTAGCGATCGTGTCCGTGCCGCTGTTCGCAAGCTCGCTCGATCGCTACCAGCCGGCGATCGCCGAGCGCCTGGCCGAGGTCGCGGCGTCCGGGCGCTGGATCCTCGGACCGGAGGTGGACGCGTTCGAGCGCGAGTTCGCCACGTACCTGGGCGTGCGCCACTGCGTCGGCGTGGCGAACGGCACCGATGCCCTGACGATCGCCCTTCGGGCGCTTGGGGTCCGCCCCGACGACGAGGTCGTCCTGCCCTCGTTCACGTTCTACGCGACCGCGGAGGCGACGGTCAACGCCGGCGCGACGCCGGTCTTCTGCGACGTGGATCCCGAGACCTTCTGCGTCACCCGGGAGACGGTCGAGGCGGCTTTGACCCCGCGGACCAGGGCGATCGTACCGGTGGACCTGTTCGGCAACGTGGCGCCCATGGACGAGCTGCGCGACATCGGCCTCCCGCTCCTCGAGGACGCGGCTCAGGCCGCGGGCGCGCGCCTCTCGGGTCGACGCGCGGGCGCGCTCGGGGACGCCGCCACCTTCTCGTTCTTTCCGTCGAAGAACCTCGGCGCGCTCGGCGACGGGGGCGCGATCACGACCGACGACGACGAGGTGGCGGCTGCCGCGCGGCGGCTTCGCTTCCACGGCTCGGAGGACAAGGTGGTGCACAGCGAGGTGGGCTACAACTCGCGCCTCGACGCCCTCCAGGCCGCGATCCTCCGGCTGCTCCTGCCGGAGCTCGACGGGTGGAACGAGGCGCGCCGCCAGGCTGCTCACGCGTACGAAGAGCACGGGCTGGGAGGGCTCGACCTGGCGTTGCCGCGTCCGACGGAGGGCGCCGAGCACGTCTTCCACCTCTATGTCGCGCGGCACGAGCGGGCCGACGACACGATCGCGGCGCTTCAGCGCGAAGGCGTCTCGGCGCGCGCTTACTACCGGACCCCGGTACACCGCCAGCCGGCGATGCGCGCCTTCGCGAGCGGCGACCTTCCCGGCACCGATCTGGCGGCGCGAACGACCCTCGCGCTTCCGATGGGCACCGAGCTCGCGGAGGACGCGATCGCCGAGGTGGTGGCGGCCTGTGAGACGGCGCTCGCCGGCGTGGCCTGAGCGACGCTTTCCGCCGCCGCAACGCCGGTCGGAGGCGGGTTTCCCGGCCGCCGCTTTGTCTACACTCTCGCTGCGAAAAGCCCGGCGGCTCGCCCACGGGGCGGCGCACAGCCAGCTTCGGCCGGCCCCCGGGGTGCCCCGGAGGCGGGGCCAGGTTCGCTCCTCCCCCCATTAGATGGAGATCATCGAGCAGATCGGCTCCTACGCGGGCCTCGCCGCGATCGTCGGCCTGGCGGTCCTGTCCGCGCTCTACTTCTCCCAGGCGCGCGACGTTCGTCGTCTGCGCGAGGCGGAGGAGGCGCGCGTCGGCGCGGCCCCCGCCCCATCGGCCCCGGCG
>JBPCMT010000053.1:0-3066 GCA_051001995.1 Thermoleophilaceae bacterium | reverse complement strand
ACGCCAGCCCGCGCCGAGCTCCTGCGCGAGCGCCTCGGCGACGGCGCCGCGAGGGTCGGTCACGACGCCCTCCTCATAGCCCGCGGCGACGAGGCAGCGTGCGGTCCAGGCGCCGTTGACCCCGCAGCCGACCACGCCCGCGCTCGTCGCGCCCGCGCGCGCCAGCGCCAGCGAGGCGACCGCCGCCACCGCGCCCGTCCGCAGCGCGGTCACCGCCCGCGCATCCACGAGCGCGAGCAGCCGGCCGTCCTCGGCGCTCGAGACGACGATCAGGCCCATCACGACTGGGAGGCCGCGCTCGCCGTTGCCAGGAAACGAGGTGACCCACTTGAGGATCGCGAGCCCTCCGCCGAGCGCCGGCATCGCGCGGAAGTCACCCGCCGGCGAGGCGTCGAGATAGACCTTCGCAGGCATGCGCCACTCGCCCGTCGCGTGGCGGACGAAGGCGTCGCGCACCCGGTCGATCGCCTCGACCGGCGTGACCGCGGCTAGCACGGCGTCGTGGTCGAAGACCGGTATCCGCGGCACTGCGGCGACGATACCCTCGCGCGATGACCCGCAACGGCCGCCATGCGCCGTCACGCCCGCGGCTCGAGATGCGCCAGGCGGCCGCGAGCCCTGAGGAGGCGGCAGCCATCGCCGCGGCGATCGAGCAGTTCCTGCGCGACACCGCGCCGCCGCCGGCGCCCCCCAGCCGCCCGGGCGGCTTGGGCCGCGACGCCGTCCTAGGCGCCACCGGACTCGGCTCGCAGGAGCCCAGCGCCTGGGGCGATCCCGAGCCTTGGGGGCGCTGAGGCGCCCGAACTGGTTCTAGTTGCGGCCGAAGTCGGTCGTGTAGGTCGCCGCGTGGCCCACGCCCGAGGTCGGCGCCCCGCGGACCACCCCGACACCCAGATGACGATACTTTCCGCTCAGCAGAGTCCTTCTGTGGCTCGAGCTGTTCATCCAGGCGCGCACCATCGCGGCGGGTGTGGCGCGGTCGTAGGCACCCCAGCCGATGTTCTCGCCCACCGCCCAGCTGCTCGCCCCACGGAGGTAGCCGGTGGCGCGGATCCGAGTGGTCGGCGTGTCCCCCTTCGGCCCAACGTGCGAGAAGAAGCGCCTCTTGACCATGTTCCGCGAGTGACCGGTCGCAGACTCCTGGAGCTTGGAGCTCGACTGGAGAGCTCGCCGATCGCGGCGGTCGCGGGTCTGGTTGATCAGGCAGAGGGTCGCGCTGCGGACATTCGCGAGCGATGTGGTCTCCGGGTGGGCGTTCGCACCGGCGCAGCGAGCCGAGGCGCCTGCCGGGACAACCACCAACGCGATCAGCGCAGCGCAAAGCGCGATCGTGAGCATTCGCTTCTGAATCGATCCCTCTGCTCTCGATGCGTTGGCGCGGCGCGGTGGACAGGCGTTTCTACTCACTAGAGTTCACGTTGACATGAGAAAGCGCCCGCGCCATGCCGTCGCGGGCATTGCACGGACTCAAGCCGTTCTTTCTTCGCTAACGCACGCGTCTCGAGCGGTCTCGCGGCCCTCCCGAGCTCGCGCGGTCGTGCACCGAATACGCTCCGTCCCACTCAGGCCACTCGGTGATCGACCTCCATTGCCACATCCTGCCCGGGCTGGACGATGGTGCGCCTGACGCGGCCACGAGCCTAGCGATGGCCGAACGGGCCGTCGCTGACGGCATCCGGACGATCGCGGCGACTCCGCACGTCAACTTCGAGTACGAGTACCCGCTCGAGGCAATCGGGCGAGGAGTCCGACAGCTGAACGAGCTGCTCTCGGACGCAGCGGTGCCCATCAGCGTTGTGCCCGGCGCCGAGCTGGACGCCTCACGAGCGATGGAGCTCCTACCCGAGCAGCTTCGGGACCTGACCCTGGGAGACGGCCCCTACCTACTCGTCGAGAGCCCTTACCAGCCCATCGGAGAGGTGCTCGACGAAGTCCTCTATCAGCTCCAGCTCCAGGGCCTTGCGCCGGTGCTGGCGCATCCCGAGCGCTGCCCGATATTCCATGCGAACATCGACCACCTTCGCGAGCTTGTGGGACGGGGAATGGTCTGCTCTGTCGGCGCCGGCTCGATGACGGGCACGTTCGGCTCCTCTGTGCAGCGGTTCACCTCGCGACTGTTCTCCGAAGGCTTGGTCCACTCGGTCTCCTCCGACGCTCACGATCCGGACCGGCGCGCACCCGTCCTGAGCGCTGGTCTCAAGGCGATGGAGAGCGAGCTCGCGGGGCGGTCTCAGTGGCTCACCGTCGAGGCACCTGCGGCGATCCTCCGCGGTGATCCACTACCTAGTCCACCGACGCAATCGGCACGGCCGCGTAAGGGACTGCGCCGCTTATTCGGCTGACCGACTCCGCGCTCAGAGGCCGCGCCGTCCGACGACATGCGGCACGGTACGGAGAAGAATCTTTACGTCGAGCCAGAGGGACCAGTTAGTCCCGTAGAGGTAGTCGATCTTGACCATCTCGTCGAGCGGAATCCGTGAGGAGCCGAAGATCTGCCACAGGCCCGTTATCCCGGGGTTCATCAGCAGCCGACGTCGCTGCCAACCTTTCACGAGCGAATCATCATCGAGAGGGAGCGGCCTTGGGCCGACCAAGCTCATATCCCCCTTGAGCACGTTCACAAGCTGCGGAAGCTCGTCGATGGACGCCCGCCGCAGGAATCGACCGACGGAGGTGATTCGCGGGTCATCCGAGATCTTGAACAAGGCATCTGGTTCGCTGAGCTCGCGCAGCGCATCTCTTTGGGCGTCGGCGCCGTCGACCATGGTGCGGAACTTGAGCATCGTGAAGCGACGGCCGTCTCGGCCCATCCGCTGCTGGCGAAAGAGGATCGGACCAGGCGAAGTGGCGCGGATCGCGACGGCCGCGACGAGCCAAACCGGAGCGAGGATCACCGCGGTCGCAAGGGCACCGGCCACGTCGCTCGCCCGCTTGAACAGGCGAGAGGATCGGCTCAACTCCTCGCGCCGAAGCCCTAGGAGGGTGGTGCCGTGCAGGTCGTCCATCTCCACCGAGGAGCCCACTACGTCGAACAGGCGCGGGAGCACGCTGACCTGGGCGCCGAGC
>JBPCMT010000052.1:0-8656 GCA_051001995.1 Thermoleophilaceae bacterium | reverse complement strand
CGATGCTCAGCGGCATCGACGGGCTGCGCGACCTGTCGCTGACCACCAACGGGTACCTGCTGGAGCGCGATGCCGATGCGCTCGTCGAGGCCGGCATCCAGCGGGTCAACGTCTCGATCGACTCGCTTCAGCGCGACCGCTTCTTTCAGATGACACGGCGCGACTCGCTGCCCCAGGTTCTTCGCGGCCTCGAGGCGTTGGCGCGGCACAACGAGGTGCACCCGGTCAAGGTCAACGCGGTGGCGATGCGAGGCTTCACGGAAGAGGAGGCGATTCCGTTCGCCGAGTTCGCGCGCACCACCGCCTTCCAGGTCCGCTTCATCGAGTTCATGCCGCTGGACGCCGACCGCGCCTGGGAGCCCGACTCCGTCCTGACCGGACGCGAGATCAGGGAGATCATCGACCGCGTCCACCCGCTCGAGGAGCTCCCGCGCGAGCCCTCGGCCACGGCGCGCGTGTTCCGCTTCCGCGACGGGGCGGGCGAGATCGGCTTCGTCAACCCCGTCTCCGAGCCCTTCTGCGCCGACTGCAACCGCGTCCGCCTGACCGCGGACGGCAAGCTTCGCACCTGCCTCTTCTCGCTGCACGAGACGGACCTGCGGGTGCCGCTGCGCGAGGGCGCGTCGGATGACGAGCTCGAGGAGACCGTCCGTGCCGCAGTCTGGCGCAAGGAGCTGAAGCACCACGTCGGCGAGGAGGGCTTCCGCCCGCCCCCGCGGACGATGAGCGCCATCGGAGGGTAGGCACGTGGCCTTCACGGTCAGGACCCGCGTCGGCCCGCGGGTCGAAAGGGAGCGGCACGCAGGGCTCGACGCCGCGCTCGGCGCGATCGAGGCGCGCGCTCGGGAGCTCTCCGAGGGCGCGGACGCGGGGGCGCTGCAGCCCACCCTGATGCGGCGCTTCGAGCCGGTCCAGCGGGTGCTCGCGCGCATCGAGCTGTCCGGGCCCGGCGTGCGGGCGGGGATCGACGTGCGCGGCGACGGCTCGGCCGAGGGCTACACGGGACGATTTCGCCGCCGCCTCGTCGAGCAGCGCAACGGGGAGTCCGCCTACGACGCGCTGCGCCGGGCGCTCGAGACGGCGTGATGGAGGGCTCGGGCGCCGACGAGCGCTGGCGCGTGCCGCTCCCGGACGCTGCCCATCCGCCGCTGGAGGTCTTCGTCAACGGGGTTCCCCAGGACGAGGGGCGCGACTACAGCATCGAGCCCCACGGCGACGGACGCGCGCTCGCCTTCAGCCGCCCGCTCCAAAAAGAGGGACGGCTCGGCTTCTGGCGCTGGGCGCTGATGTTCTTCGCGATCGTCGGCACCTACCGCAAGCACGACTCGGTGGACGTCCGCTACCGCGCGGGGGACGAGACCCGGCTCGCGACAGGACTCGCGATCGTGGCGCCGAAGAGCGTCTCGCCCTAACCTTCCGGCATGCGAATCGATCAGATCCTCGACGACGGCCCACCCGCGTTCTCCTTCGAGTTCTTTCCGCCGAAGGACGACGAGGGGATGGAGCGCCTGCGCAGGACGCTTGCCGAACTCCAGGCCGACGAGCCCGCGTTCGTGTCCGTGACCTACGGCGCCGGCGGCTCCACCCGTGGGCGGACGATCGAGATCACGCGCGAGATCAAGGAGGACTTCGGCATCGAGGCGATGGCCCACGTCTCGTGCGTGGGGACCACGGTCGAGGACCTGCGCGAGTTGCTCGACGAGGTCCGGTCCGCGGGGATCGAGAACGTGCTCGCGCTGCGCGGCGATCCGCCTAGCGGTGAGTCCGAGTGGAGGCCGCACCCCGGCGGCCTGAGCTACTCGACCGAGCTCGCCGCGCTGATGTCGGACGGCTACGACTTCGCGATCGGCGCCGCCTGCTTCCCCGAGGTCCATCCGGAGGCGCCGGACCTGGAGCATGACCTCCGCTTCCTCAAGGAGAAGATCGCGGCCGGGGCGGGCTTTCTGATCACCCAGCTCTTCTTCGACAACGAGCTCTACTTCGACTTCGTGGACGAGGCGCGCGCCGCGGGGGTGACCGTGCCAATCGTGCCGGGGATCATGCCGATCACGAACTTCGCCCAGATCAAGCGCTTCACCGAGATGTGCGGCGCGAGCATCCCCGAGGGCCTCGAGCGCGAGCTGTTCGCCCGTGCCGACGACGCCGAGGCGGTGACCGAGCTCGGAGTCGCCTACGCCACGCTGCAGTGCTCCGAGCTGCTGGCGCGCGGTGCGCCGGGGATCCACTTCTACACGCTCAACAAGTCGCCCGCCACCCGCGCGATCCTCGCCGCGCTCAGGGCCGCTCGGCCCTGGGACCGCGCGCTCGCTCCCGCCAACTAGAACCCGGCCGGTGACGGGGGCGCCGAGACCGGACCCGACTAGAGCGGAATGCCTGTGCTCGTGGTCGGATCGTTGTCGAGCCGGACCGCACCGGCGACGGTGCTCAGGTCGATCGGCTCGAAGGACCTGGCTGCGGCCGCGCCGCCCCGCCCCGGGCCCTGCGACGCAGCGGCGTCCGCCGTCGCCTCGCAGGCGCTGGCGTCGTCGAGGACCGTCGCGAGGATCGCGACGTTCACGTCACAGACGTTGGCCGCCACGGCGACCGGCACCTGGACGACGACATCGTCGACGAGCACGTTGACGAGCCCCTCTTGACGGGTGTTGCCGTTCGAGTTGGGGCCGGCGGTGGCGGCGGAGTCCGCCGTCGCCGTGCAGCTCCCGCCCTGGTCGACGATCTCCGCCAGGACCGCGACGTTGATGTCGCAGAGGTTGGCGGCGACCGCAACGGGCACCTGGATCGTCACGTCCTCGACCGCGACGTTCACGAGCCCCTCCTGCTGGTTCTGCGCCGCGGCTGGAGCGGCGAATGCTCCGGCCACGGCCGCTGTCGCCACGAGGGTGGCGATGCGCTTGGTCCACATGTCTTGGGATTCCTTTCCCCCTGCTGGCTGACGTAGCTGGCTCGAAGGACATCCTGTCCTCCCGTTCTCAAGCCGGGTGCCTCGGCTGATCCCGCCTGCGTCCAAGTCGGCTCGCGGTTGTGGTGCCCCGCCCGGCGGGGGTGTACGCGGGCGATCCCCCTCGCTTAATCGGGGCCTAGCAGTCGTGGCCGCACACCCGTCTGAGGCCCGGGTCATCATCGCCCGATGGTTCGGGCTCGGCTCTTATGCTCAGGCGAGGACTGCGCCGGGATCTTCGAGGCCCTCGGCCCGCTCGAGGAGGTCGAGGCACTCGCATGCGAGTGTGGCTGCTCCCTCGAGGTGCTCGCCTGGCCGGAGCCGGCGGAGCGCGGCGCCGAGACGCTGGTGCTCGAGCTGGTCGCGTAGCGGCGAGGAGCGTGCGCCTGCCGGCTACGCCGTCTCGACCTGCTCCGGAACCTCGATCTCGCGCTTGAGGATCTTGCCGGTCGGCCCCTTCGGGAGCTCTTCGGGGAACCAGATCCGGCGCGGGTACTTGTACGCAGCGACGTTCTCCTTGACGAAGTCTCGGATGGCATCGGCGTCGACCACCTCGCCCTCCTTGATGACAACCGCGGCGCCGACCTCCTCGCCGAGCTCGTCGTGGGGCACGCCGACGACCGCGGCCTCGGCGACGGCCGGGTGCTCGTAGAGGACCTCCTCGATCTCGCGCGGGTAGACGTTGTAACCGCCGCGGATGATCATCTCCTTCTTGCGATCGACGATGAAGAAGTAGCCGTCCTCGTCGACCTTGCCCATGTCGCCGCTGTAGAACCAGCCGTCCTTGATCGACTCCTCGGTCGCGTCCGGGCGGTTCCAGTAGCCCTTCATCACGTTGTGGCCCTTGATCGCGATCTCTCCGACCTCGCCCTGGGCCACCTCGTTGCCGTCCTCGTCCACGGCCTTCATCTCGACGCCCTCGATCGGCGTGCCGATCGAGCCCGTCTTGCGCTCGCGGTCGGGGTGGTTGAACGAAGCGACCGGCGAGGTCTCCGAGAGGCCGTAGCCCTCGAGGACCTTGGTGTCGAACGCCTCCTCGAAGCCGCGCTGCACCTCGCCGGGCATCGCCGCGCCGCCGGACCCGCACAGCTTCAGCGAGGACACATCGTAGTCCTCCCGACCCTCGCAGTTGAGCATTGCGCTGTACATCGTCGGCACGCCGAGGAAGACCGTGACCTTGTCGCGCTGAATGATCTCGAGCGCCTTGGCGGGCTCGAAGCGCGGGAGCATCGTGAGGCTGGCGCCCACGCGGACGGCGCAGTTGAGCGCGCAAGTCTGGCCGAAGGAGTGAAACAGCGGCAGGCAGCCGAGGATCACGTCGTCCTCCGAGTACTCGAACAGCGACGAGGCGACCTTGACGTTCATGCCGAGGTTTTGGTGCGTCAGCTCGGCGCCCTTCGGCTTGCCGGTCGTGCCCGAGGTGTAGAGGATCACCGCGGTGTCGTCGCCGTCGCGCTCGACCACCTCGTCGCGCGGTTCGGCATCGGCCACGAGCTGCTCGATCTCGCCGGGCTTGACCGGGATGAGATCGGCCCCCGTCTGCTGGGCTCCTGCCTCGGCCGCCTCGGCGAAGTCGTGCCACGCGAACAGCACCTTGGCCTCGGGGTCCTCCAGGAAGAAGGCAACCTCGCGACCCTTGAGCAGCGGGTTCATCGGCACCACGACGGCGCCGAGGCGGAGGATGCCGTAGTAGGCCATGGGGAAATAGGGGACGTTGGGCAGCATCAGGCCGACGCGGTCGCCGGGCTCGACGCCGCGATCGGCAAGCAGACCGGCCACGCGCGCGCTGGCGGCATCGAGCCCCGCGTAGGGCACCTCGACGTCGTCCAGCTTCATCGCGGTGCGATCGCCGTGACGGCTCGCCGTCTCGGTGAGGAAGGTGGCCAGGTTCGCGCTCATGTCTCTCCCCGTCTCGTTGTCCGGCGTTGCAGCCGTTATACCCGTCGGCAGCCGAAGGAAGTCTCCCGGCGGCCGCTCAGCGGAGCTCCCAGCGCTCGGGGTCCTCGTCGAGAAGGGGCCGCGCCTGCTCGGTGCGCTCCAGGTGGCGAAGGTAGGACAGCACCTGCGACAGCCCCCAGTTCACGACCATCGGCGTGAGCTCGTCGGTGCCCACGAGCCGCGGAACGATCTCGTACGGGGTGCTGGGCCGCTCGCGGAGCACCGAGCGGATCAGCTCGAGATGCTCCGCCACCAGCCTGCGGTTGGCCTCCACCTTCGCGGCCACCTCGCGGAAGGGGCGCCCGTGGCCGGCGAGGCAGAGCGTCGCGCCGAGCCGGTCCACGACGTCGAGGCTCGTCAGGAACTCGCCGGCGGGATCCGGCGTGTGTCCGTAGTCGAAGTAGAGCGAGATGCGGCCGAGCAGGTGATCGCCCGAGAGCAGCAGCCCGCGGTCCGGCTGGTGGAGGACGACGTGCGACGGGGCGTGGCCGGGCGTCTCGTGCACCTGCCATGGCCCGAGGTCGGAGCCGACCTCCACGCCGGCCACCAGGTCGCGGGCCGGCACCACGACCTCCGCCACGCCCATGCCGCGACCGCGGCGCTCTGATTGGTAGCGCTCGAGGGCCTCGGCGGGCACGCCGCTGTGGCGTGCGACCTCGACCCGGCGCTCCATCACGCGGTCGGGATCCTTGGCGGCGCGGGTGGTGTGCGAGTGGTTCGGGTGCATCCAGAGCTCGCAGCCGCTGGCCACGACGATCGGGCCGGCGAGCCCGTAGTGGTCGGCGTGGGCGTGCGTGCACACCAGCAGGCGCACGTGCTCGAGCCGCAGCCCCGCCTGGCCGAGCGCCCGCTCGAGCTCGCCGAGCGCGCCGGGCTCTGAGAGCCCTGTGTCCACGAGCACGGCGCCGCTGCCGGCGGCGATCGCGAACGCGTTGACGTGCGGAACTCCGGGCCACGGGAGCGGCAGGCGCAGGCGCCAGACCCCCGCCATCACGCGGTCGGCGCGGCCGAGCTCGCGGCGACGACGCGGGCCGGGCACCGCTATCCCGCGGCGGGGTCGATCAGCACGCCCGGGTTCAGGATCGCGTCCGGGTCGACCGCTCGCTTCGCCGCGCGCAGCGCCGCGGCGAACGGCTCGGGGCGCTGGCGGTCGTACCACGGCCGATGGTCGCGCCCGACGGCGTGGTGGTGGGTGATCGTGCCCCCGGACGCCGCGATCGCCTCGGACGCGGCGTCCTTGATCGCGGCCCACTGGGAGACCTCGGAGCCGCGGCGCGCCGGCGCGAGCACGGTGAAGTACGGCGCCGCGCCGTCCGGGTAGGCGTGCGTGAGGCGGCACGTCACCGTCCCGGCGCCGCACTCCTCGGCCACGGCGGCGGCAGCGCGCGCGCGGACGTCGGAGACGAACGCGTCGAGCCTGTCCCACGTGATCGCGGTCTCGAACGTCTCGCTCAGGATCCCGGCGGCGACGAAGGTGTCGCGCAGGTAGGGCGCCTGGAGAAAGGCGCTTCGCCACCGATCCGCGCCGCCGGGCCCGGCGCTGCCCCCGCGGTCCTCGCCGGGCCCCGAGCGGTGCGGCTCGTCGCGGAGTGATCCGCCGTGGTCGCGAAATCACTCGATCGCGCGCTCGAGCCAGGCGTCGAGCGGATGGTCGGCGGACTCGAAGCCCACCAGCAGCAGCGCTCCGTTCTCGCCGGCGCCGGTGATGCGTGCCTCGTCGGGATCGAGCAGGCGGCAGTTCGCCGGCCATAGCCCGGATTGCGCGAGCGCCCTGACCGCCGCGGCGCCACGCTCGAAGTCGGGGTACTCGACGCCGCAGGACGCCCTCCAGCGCGGCCGCGCCTGCGCGCGCACCCACGCTTGGGTGACTACTCCCAGCGTGCCCTCCGAGCCCAGCATCAGCCGGTCCGGGCTCGGGCCGGCGCCCGAGCCCGGCAGACACCAACTCTCCCAGAAACCAGCCGGGGGCAGCGCGCGGGACGACCCGGCAAAGCGGTTGATGTGGGTGTGCAGCGTGGCGAAGTGCCCGCCCGCGCGGGTGGCGATCCAGCCGCCGAGCGTCGATGCCTCGAACGACTGCGGGTAGAACCGCAGCGACATGCCGTGCTCGCGCAGGCCCTCCTCCAGCCGCGGGCCGGTCGCGCCGGCCTGGATCAGCGCCGCGCGCGAGTCCACGTCGACCTCCAGCACGCGGTCGAGGCGCCCCAGGTCGATCGCGACTGCGCCGGCGTAGCGCTCGTCCACCGCGGCCTCGACACCGCCCACCACGCTCGTCCCCCCGCCGAACGGGATCGCGGCGGCGCGAGCGTCGGCGCACCACTCGAGCACCGCCCCGACCTCACGCTCGTCGCGCGGATGGGCGACCACGTCCGGGGCATGATCGAAGCGGCCGCGAAACGCGCGGACAACGTCGCGGTAGGACTTCCCGTAGGCGTGTGAGGCCCGCTCGTAGGTGTCGGTCGAGCACACGTCGCGCAGCGACCCGTGCGGCTCGAGCCGGACGGCGGGCAGGCTCACGTCGGCGATCGCCGCCGGACGCTCGACCTCGGCCGGCTCGAAGCCGAGGTGGGCGCGAGCCGCAGCGCCCGCCTCCACGACCTGCTCGTGCGGCGGCTGCTGGTCCTCGAAGCCCCATCCCCAGAACTTGCGCCGGCGCGTGGGGACGGTCACCATGAAGCCAGAGCTTGGCACGCTTCCGCCCGGGGAGGCGGCGCGCGGGCACCGCCAGGCCACGATCATTCGAAGATCACCGCACCCGAGCTGAGACGACGATTGCAAGCATTAGCGCAGGTTTCCCCCCTCGATCCACCGTCAAGTGGTCGGTCGCAGCCGGATCGCGGCGGCGACCGTGATGCTCGCGATCGCGAGAAAGCCAGCGCAAGCGACGAGGGCCGAACCGCGGCAGCGTGAGGTGATGATCGACTCGACAGCTACCCGGATCCGCGCTCGCCTGCGCCTGTCCGAGCCCGACCCCGCGCGGGAGAAGTGGCCCGGCTGGGCCGGCGGCCGGCGCACGCTGGCACGCGCCGGCGCGCTCCTCTTCGGCGGTGGAGGGCTGATCGGGCTCCTGGCGCTGCTCCTCCCGTCGCCGCCGGGGCTCGACGAGGTCGGGGTCGTGGCCACGTCGCTCGTCGCGTTCGCCGTGGCGCTCGCGCTGCTGGCGGCCGGCCATCGGCTCCCGGCCTGGGCGGTCCCGATCATCGCCGCGACCGGCACCGCGCTCGTGACCAGCGGGATCGCCTTCGGCGGCGAGGGCGCGAGCGTGCGCGGCTACTTCTACCTCTGGGTCGTGGCGTACGCCGCCTACTTCCTGCCGTGGCGATGGGCGGTAGCGCAGGTCCTGCTGATCGGCGTCGCGCTCGCCGCCGTGCTGGCCGTGAAGGACGACTCGGCTCCGCTTCTCACCTGGATGGTCAGCTTCGGTACCGCGGTCTTCTTCGCGCTCCTGATCGGCCTCCTGCGCCTGCGGATCCGCGAAATGATCGCGCGGCTGCACGAGGTGGCCAGCACGGACTCGCTCACCGGGCTGTCGAACCGGCGGTCGTTCCTCGACCTCTTCGACCACGAGCTCGAGCGCGCCCGACGGGGCGAGCGGTCGCTGAGCCTCGCGATCGCTGACCTCGACTACTTCAAGCGGGTCAACGACACGCTCGGGCACGAGGCCGGTGACAACGTCCTGTGCGGCGTGGCGGCCTGCCTGCGCGACGAGCGGCGCTCGAGCGACGTGGTCGCGCGGCTCGGTGGCGAGGAGTTCGCGCTCGTGATGGCCGAGAGCGACGC
>JBPCMT010000051.1:0-10936 GCA_051001995.1 Thermoleophilaceae bacterium | reverse complement strand
GCCCGCCTGGCGCGGGCCGTCGGCGCCGGGGACGGGCGCGCTCTGCGCTCGGCCGGCCGCCTCTGCCTCGTCGAGGGCGGCGACCAGGCGCGACTGGTCGACGCCGTGCGCCACCTGGCGCCGCTGGTGCTGGACGTGGGCCACGGCCAGCCGCCCGGCGTGCCCCTCTCGCTCGCAGACCACGCTTTGCTCGTCGCGTCCGCGGACGTCGAGCCGGCGCTGGCGACGGTGGTCGCTTTCTCGCTCGCCCGGATCGGGCCTCCTCCGCTAGTCGTCCTCAACGGCGCTGGTGAGGACCAGGCCGACGGCTGGAGCGGTCGCGCCGAGATCACGCTCGGGCGCTCGCGTGTCGGGGCGCGGCTCGCCCTGGCCGGCCGCGACCATCGCGGGACGCTGGGCGGGGGAATCGCCGGGCTGGCCTCACTGTGCGAGGCCGTGAGGAGCGACTGGTGAGCTCGTTGCGAGCTCGCCTGGGCGCGGAATCGGGTCAGGCGATCGTCCTACTCCTCGGGCTCGCGGGGGCGCTGATCACGGGGACGCTGATCCTCGGCGCGATCGGCCAGGGGTTGACCGGCAAGGGTCGCCACCAGCGGGCCGCCGACCTGGCCTCGATCTCGGCGGCCCACGCGATGCGCGACGCCTACCCGCGGCTGCTCGAGCCGCCCTACCTGCGCTCCGGCGCCGCCAATCCCCGCCACCTCGACCGCGACGAGTTCGTCGCGCTCGCCGAGGCCGCGGCGGTGAGGGCGGCGCGCAAGAACGGCTTTGCGCTCGCGACCGGCGACGTGCGGCTGTCCGGCGGCGACGGGCTCGCGCCGCTGCGCGTCCGGGCGATCGTGCGCGGCGAGCAGGAGTTGCGGCTCGCGGGAGCGGACTCGAACGGGCAGACGCTCAGGCACGTCGAGGTCGAGGGACGCGCCGTGGCCGAGCTGATTCCCGTCGTGACAGGCGACCTCGACGGAGCCGGCGGGGAGTACCAGGGGCCGTTCGCCTACCGCCAGGGAAAGCCGATGCGCCCGGACGTCGCCCAGGCCTTCGACCGTATGGAGGCGGCCGCGAAGCGCGAGGCGGGCATCTCGCTGACGATCACGAGCGCCTTTCGCTCGGACTCCGAGCAGGCCGAGCTGTACGCGGAGAACCCCGACCCGAAGTACGTCGCGCCGCCGGGGGAGAGTCTCCACCGCTACGGGACCGAGCTCGATCTTGGGCCGCCCGACGCCTACGACTGGCTCTCGCGAAACGCCGAACGCTTCGGGTTCGACCAGCGCTACTCCTGGGAGCCCTGGCACTACGGCTACGTCCGCAGCCCTGGGAGCACGTCGGTCGGCTTCGGCATCGACCCGCCGCGGGGCGGCAGCGCGGTCCCCGCGTACGTCCCGGCCGAGTACCGGCAGGCGATCATCGCCGCGTCGCGACGCTGGAGCGTCTCGGCCGCGCTGATCTCGGCTCAGATCTACGTCGAGTCGGGCTTCAACCCCGACGCGGTCTCGCCGGCGGGAGCGCAGGGGATCGCGCAGTTCATGCCGGCGACGGCCGCGGCCTACGGCCTCGACGACCCCTTCGACCCTGACGAGGCGATCGACGCCCAAGCGCACCTGATGCACGACCTCCTGCGTCAGTTCGGGTCGGTCCCGCTGGCACTCGCGGCGTACAACGCGGGACCGGCGCCGGTCGAGGCGTGCGGCTGCGTGCCGCCCTATCCCGAGACGCAGGCCTACGTGGCGAAGATCCTCGCGCTGATCGGCGGCGACGCGCTCGCGACCGGGTTGACGTTCGAGGTGCGGCTCGTGGAGTAGTGGAAGTCCGACTCGAGGGGGCTTGCACAGAGCGGCAAGGCGACGCAACCGGAGGTGCGCCTAGAGCCCGACCTCGTCCAGCAGGAACTCGTAGCCACGCTGATTGTCGCGGCAGTCGGCGGGCGGGTCGTCCCACGGCGGCACCAAGCTGTACTTGGTCGCCTTCTCGCCGCCCTCCTGGCAGGTCGACCGGAAGACGAACAGGAGTGGGATCGCCGCCACGACCACGATGACCGCGATCGCGATCAATGTCAGGACGCCCCCGCCCAGTCTGCGGATCATGGGGCTAGGTATAACCGGTCCGGGATGGAGAAGCGGTCAGAGCACGGGGAGAACGGCGCGGGGCCCCGTGACGACGCGCGCGCCCAGGGCCGAACGGGCACGGGCCGCGACGAGCGCCTCGTCGCCCAGCGGCGCGCGCTCCCGGACGCACCCGGCGTCTACCTCTTCCGCGGCAAGCGCCGGCGCGTGCTCTACGTGGGGAAGGCCAAGTCGCTTCGCAAGCGGGTCGCGTCGCACTTCTCGAGGCCGTCGACACGCGCGCTCGGGGACATGGTCCGCCAGACCGAGAACGTCGAGTTCGTCGCGACCGAGACCGAGGCCGAGGCGCTTCTCGCCGAGCAGAACTTCATCAAGCGCCACCGGCCCGCCTTCAACGTCCGCCTGCGCGACGACAAGTCGTACCCCTACATCGGGATCTCGCTCGACGAGGACTTCCCACGCGTCTACTTCACCCGCGAGCGCCATCGGACCCGGCGCGCCTACTTCGGGCCGTTCTCGAGCGCGAAGCGCGTCAGGGAGACCCTCGACCTGCTTGGCAAGGTGTTCCAGCACCGTAGCTGCGACGGTGCCGAGCCGGGCCGGGCGTCCGGGAGCCCCTGCCTCGACTACTACATCAAGCGCTGCCAGGCGCCCTGTGTGGGCTATGTGTCGCCCGAGGAGTATCGGGAGAACATCGACGCGGTCGTGGCCTTCCTGTCCGGCCGCTACCGCCAGATCGAGCGCGATCTCGACCAGGAGATGCGCCGCGCCGCCGAGGAGCAGGAGTTCGAGCGGGCGGCGCACTTTCGCAACCGGCTGCGCGCTGTCCGGTCGCTGCTGGAGCGCCAGCGGATCTCGAACGAGGCGGTGGGGACGCTCGACGCGGTCGCCGTCGCCCTCGACGGCACGGACGCGAACGCGCAGGTGTTCCAGGTCAGAGACGGCGTGCTCGCCGACCGGCATTCCTTTTACCTCGAGAACCAGGCCGAGCGCGACGAGGGCGAGGTCGCCGAGGAGTTCGTCCTCCAGTACTACGCGACGTCGCCCGCGATCCCGCCGCAGGTGATGGTGTCGAGTGCGCTCGAGGATCGCGCGACGCTCGCCGAGGCGCTGGCCGAGCGGCGCGGCGCGCCCGTCGAAGTCCGTCACGCCGAGCGCGGCGACAAGCGCCGCATCTTCGAGCTCGCCCAGCGCAACGCCCAGCTCGCACTCGACCAGGACCGCCTGCGCTCCGAGCGCCGGCGCGTGCAGCGCATCGACGCGCTCGAGGGCCTGCAGCAGTCGCTCGGACTGCCCGCGATCCCGATGCGGATCGAGTGCTTCGACATCTCGAACCTCGGCGAGACGCATACCGTCGCCTCGATGGTGGTCTTCGAGGGCGGCGCGCCGAAGAAGTCGGACTACCGCCGCTTCGCGATCCGCGGGGCCGTGCAGGACGACTTCGCGGCGATGGCGGAGGTGCTGTCCCGGCGGATGGCCCAGTACACGGCCCAGCGCGAGCGCTCGCCGCACGAGAAGAGCTACGACGCGAGCTTCGCGGCCGCGCCGGCGCTGATCGTGATCGACGGGGGGAGGGGGCAGCTCTCCTCCGGCCTGCGCGAGCTCGAGCCGTTCCGTGATCTCGGCGTGGCGGTCGTCAGCCTCGCCAAACGGATCGAGGAGGTGTTCACGCCCGGCGCGACCGAGCCGCTCCGGCTTTCCCACGACAGCGCCCCGCTCCAGCTCCTCCAGCGTGTGCGCGACGAGGCTCACCGCTTCGCGGTCGAGTTCCACCGCGGGCGCCGCGACCGCGCGATGACCCGCTCGGTGCTCGACGAGCTGCCAGGCGTCGGCCCCGCGCGCAAGCGCCTGATCCTGACCCATTTCGGGTCGCCGGAGCGGTTCCTTCAGGCGAGCCGCGAGGAGCTCGAGGCGGTGCCGGGGCTGCCGGGGAAGGTGGCGCGTGACATCCACGGCCTCGTGCACAGGGCAGGGTGAGCCGATGAGCCGCCCCGGGCGATGAGCCGATGAATCGCCACCGCCGGATGGAAGACTTCGTCGTGATCACCGGGCTGTCGGGCGCCGGCAAGTCGCAGGCGATGGCGTGCTTCGAGGACGCCGGCTACTTCTGCGTGGACAACCTGCCGCCCGAGATGATCGGCTCGCTGTCGGACCTCTTTCGCCACGAGGGCAGCAAGGTCGAGCGCGCGGCCGTCGTCTGCGACGTGCGCGGCGGCGAGTACTTCGGAGGCATCCCCCAGGTCCTCGACGAGCTGGCCGCGCGCGGCACGCCCCACCGGCTGCTGTTTCTGGAGGCGGCGGAGGAGGTGCTCGTGGACCGCTACAAGGAGACCCGCCGACGCCATCCCCTGGCGCCGGGCGGCCAGCCGCTCTCGGGCATCCGCGCGGAGCACGAGCTGCTCGCGCCGCTTCGGGCGCGCGCCGACGTGTCGATCGACACCACCGACCTGTCGGCCGCCCGTCTGCGGCAGGTCGTGGCGGACAAGATGCTCCCGCGCGAGGCGATCGGACGCATGGCGGTCACCTTCCTCACCTACGGCTTCAAGCACGGCGCGCCGCGGGACGCCGACCTGGCCTTCGACGTCCGCTTCCTGCCGAATCCCCACTACGAGCACGACCTGCGTGCGCTGACCGGACTCGACCCGCGGGTCGTGGACTACGTCGAGAGCTCCGACGGCATCGACGACTTCTACGACCGCCTGCTGCCGCTGCTCGACTACCTGCTCCCCGCCTATGTGCGGGAGGGCAAGGCTCACCTCACGATCGGGATCGGCTGCACGGGCGGCCGCCACCGTTCGGTGGTGATCGCTGACCACCTGGCGCGCCACTACGCCGACCGCAAGGAGTACATCGTGGACGTCGTGCACCGCGACGTGGACAAGCCGCCGACGACCGCCTGAACCGCCTCGTCGAGGGCAGTTGCGCTGATAGATTCGGCCGCGGCCGAGCGGCTGAGTGCCCTGGCGCCGCGCCGACACCTCGACGAGCACCCAGAAAGGAGCCGGTTTGGCTACAGCTGCGGGGATCAACGGCTTTGGCCGGATCGGCAGGAACGTCTTCCGGGCGGCGCACGAGAGGGATGCCGACATCGACTGGGTCGGCGTCAACGACATCACCGACACGCAGACGCTCGCCCACCTCCTGCGCTACGACTCCATCCTCGGCCCGTTCCCGGGCGCCGTCGAGGCGAGCGAGACCGGGATCGTCGTGGACGGCAAGGAGCTGCGCGTGTTCGCCGAGCGCGACCCGGCGGCGCTCCCATGGGGCGAAGTCGGCGCCGACGTGGTCGTCGAGTCCACCGGCCTCTTCACCGATCGCGACAGCGCCTCGAAGCACCTCGAGGCCGGCGCCCGCAAGGTCGTGATCTCGGCCCCCGCCAAGGGCCCTGACGTGACGCTGGCCCTGGGCGTCAACGAGGACGCCTATGACCGCGACTCCCACCACGTGGTCTCGAACGCCTCGTGCACTACCAACTGCCTGGCCCCGGTGGCGAAGGTGCTCCACGACGCCTTCGGCATCGAGAGCGGGATCATGACCACGATCCACGCCTACACGGCCGACCAGCGGCTCCAGGACACCCCGCACAAGGACCTTCGGCGCGCGCGCGCCGCCGCGATCAACCTCGTGCCTACCTCGACCGGGGCTGCCAAGGCGATCGGCGCCGTGATCCCGGAGCTCGACGGCAAGCTGAACGGGATCGCTGTGCGCGCGCCGCTGCCGACCGGCTCGATGGTCGATCTCGTCTGCCGCTTCGAGCGCGAGGCGAGCGCGGACGACATCAACGCCGCCGTCCGCGAGCGCGCCGACGCCGGCCCGCTCGAGGGGATCCTCCGCTACACGGAGGAGCCATTGGTGTCGAGCGACATCGTGCGGTCGCCGTACTCGGCGATCTTCGACGCCGAGCTGACGATGGTCATGGACGGCGGGCTGGCGAAGGTGATCGCCTGGTACGACAACGAGTGGGGCTACTCGAATCGCGTGGTCGACCTGGTCGGTCGACTGCTGTAAGCGGACGGCATCGCCTGAATGACGGCCGGACCGCCGGGCGCCGCTCTCGGCAAGAAGACCCTTCGCGACCTCGACCTGGAGGCCGGTGAGCGCGTGCTCGTGCGCTGCGATCTCAACGTCCCGCTCGACGGCGGCCGCGTGTCAGACGACGCTCGCATCCGCGCCGCGGTGCCGGCGCTCGAGGAGCTCCGGGCGCGATCGGCGCGAACCGTCGTCTGCTCGCACCTCGGCCGCCCGAAGGGTCGGGACCCGGCCACGTCGATGGCGCCGGTGGCCGCGCGACTCTCGGAGCTGCTCGACGCGCGTGTCCACGAGGCGCCCGACGTGATCGGCCCGGAGGTCCGCCGCGGCGTGGACAGGCTCGACCCGGGGGAGCTGCTGCTGCTCGAGAACACGCGCTGGGAGGCGGGGGAGACCCGCAACGACCCGGAGCTCGCGCGGGCGCTCGCCGACCTTGCCGAGGCCTTCGTCAACGACGCGTTCGGCGCCGCCCACCGCGCGCACGCGTCGACCGCGGGGGTGGCTCACCACCTGCCGGCGGCCGCCGGGCCATTGTTGGAGCGCGAGGTGATCGTCCTGCGCGGCGTGGCCGAGGCGCCCGAGCGCCCGCTCGTCGTGGTGCTCGGCGGCGCGAAGGTGACCGACAAGATCGCGCTGATCGAGCGCTTCGCGCAGCGCGCCGACGCGATCCTGATCGGCGGCGCGATGTGCTTCAGCTTCTTCCGGGCGCAGGGCAGGCCGACCGGCGATTCGCTGGTGGAGGACGAGGGCGTGGAGCTGGCGCGCGGCCTGCTGGAGGCGGATGCCGGCAGCTCGCAGCGGTGCCGCCTCCTGCTGCCCTCCGACCTCGTGATCGGAGACCGGTTCGCCGCGGGCGCCGAACGGCGGCCGCTGGAGGGCGTGGACGTGCCGGACGGGTGGATGGGGCTCGACATCGGGCCAGGCACGGCCGGTTCCTACGCTCGCGAGATCGAGTCCGCGGCCACGGTGCTCTGGAACGGGCCGATGGGCGCGTTCGAGCTCGAGCCGTTCGCCGCCGGGACGCGGACGGTGGCGGAGGCCGTCGCCCGTGCGCCCGGCACCACGGTCGTCGGCGGCGGGGACTCGGCGGCGGCCCTGGCGCAGTTCGGCCTCGCCGAGCGGGTCGACCACCTGTCGACCGGCGGCGGCGCCGCCCTGGAGCTGCTCGAGGGCCGCGAGCTGCCCGGCGTGGAGGCGCTCGACGATGCCTGAGCGCCGTCCGCTGGTCGCCGGCAACTGGAAGATGCACAAGAGCGCGGCCCAGGCGCGCACGTACGTGGAGGAGCTGCTGCCGCTGCTGCCCGACGGCGACCGGGCGGACGTGGGCGTGTGCGTGCCGTTCACGGCGCTGGCGGCGACGGTCGAGGCCGTCGGTACCGCTGCCGGAAGCGGGCCGCGGCCGGTGTCGGTGGCCGCGCAGACGATGCACCAGGCGCCCGAGGGCGCCTTCACCGGCGAGATTTCGGCCGCGATGCTCTCAGAGCTCGGGGTCGACAGCGTCGTCCTCGGTCACTCCGAGCGACGCCGCTACAACGCCGAGACCGACCGCGCGCTGCGCGAGAAGGTGCCGGCGGCCCTCGCCGCAGAGCTCACGCCGATCCTCTGCGTCGGCGAGTCGGAGGAGGAGCGCGATTCCGGCGACACGCAGCGAAGGTTGCGAAACCAGGTGCAGGAGGGGCTCGAGGACGTCGCTGACGGCGACCTACGAGGGGTGGTGATCGCCTACGAGCCGGTTTGGGCGATCGGCACCGGGAGGGTCGCGACGACCAAGCAGGCCCAGGAGGCGATCGCGTTCATCCGCGCCCTGGTGGGCGACCGCTCGAGCGACGCTGCGCGCGCGGTGCGCATCCTCTACGGGGGCAGCGTGAGTCCCGACAATGCCGAGGAGCTCCTCGGGCAGGCGGACCTCGACGGGGCGCTCGTGGGCGGAGCGAGCCTCGATCCCGAGAGCCTGGCGGCGATCGCCGGCGCGGCCGCGAAGACGGCGTCGCGCGGTCGCCGATGAGCCCGCCCGAGGCCGGCCCCGGTCCTCCGCCGGTGCCTTCGGTCTGCCTGGTGGTGCTCGACGGCTGGGGGCTCGCGCCGGCCGGACCCGGCAACGCGGTCGAGCTCGCCGACACGCCCGTCTTCGACGAGCTCTGGCGCTCGTGCGGGCACACGACGCTCGCGACGAGCGGAGCTGCTGTCGGGCTCCCCGAGGGTCAGATGGGGAACTCCGAGGTCGGGCATCTCAACCTCGGGGCCGGCTGCGTCGTTCGCCAGGACCTGACGCGAATCGACGACGCGGTCGCGGACCGCTCGTTCTTCGACAACGACGTGCTGCGCGAGGCCTGCGAGAGGGGAAGCCGCGCCGGCCGGCTGCATCTGCTGGGCCTGGTCTCGGACGGCGGCGTCCACGCCAGCCTCGAGCACCTGCGCGCCGCCGCCGAGCTCGCGGCCGAGGCGGGGGTGCCGGACGTCGTGCTCCACGCCTTCACCGACGGGCGTGACACCGCCCCCGACTCCGGCGCCGGGCACCTCGCCGCGATCGAGCGCTCGCTCGCGGGGCTCGGCGGCCGCGTGGGGTCGGTGAGCGGGCGCTACCACGCGATGGACCGCGATCAGCGCTGGGATCGCACCAAGCTGGCCTACGACGCGATCGTGCACGGGAGCGCGGAGCCGCCGAAGGCCGGCAGCGGCGAGGCGGGGGTCCGCGCGGCCTACGAGCGCGGCGAGACCGACGAGTTCATCGAGCCGACGCTGGTGGGCGAGGAGGCGAGAATTCGCCCGGGCGACGCGGTGCTGATGATGAACTTCCGCCCCGACCGCGCCCGCCAGCTCACCCGCGCTATCGGAGACCCGTCGTTTCACGAGTTCGAACGGTCGGCCGGCGGCGACGCGCCCGAGGTGCACCTGACGACGCTCACCGAGTACCACGGGGACTGGGGCTATCCGGTCGCCTATCCACCGGAGCCGCCCCCGATCACGCTCGCCTCGGTGCTCGCCGCGCGCGGCGTGCGCCAGCTGCATGTCGCCGAGACCGAGAAGTACGCTCACGTCACCTACTTCTTCAACGGTGGCGAGGAGGACGCCCACGACGGCGAGGAGCGCCGGCTCGTGGATTCGCCACGCGACGTCCCGACCTACGACCACAAGCCGGAGATGAGCGCTCGCGCCGCCGCCGAGGCGTTCGTCGACGGCTGGGCTGCCGCGGGCTTCGGCTTCGGGATCATCAACTTCGCCAACCCGGACATGGTCGGTCACACCGGCGTCGTCCCGGCGGCCGTCGACGCCGTCGAGACCGTGGACGAGTGCCTGGGAAGCGTCGTTCGCGCGGTGCATGGAGCCGGAGGGGCCTGCCTGGTCACGGCCGACCATGGCAACGCCGACCAGATGCTCGACGCGGACGGGGATCCCGACACGGCCCACTCGAAAAACCCCGTCCCGCTGGTCGTCACCGCCGACGTGGGCGGACTGCGCGACGGCGGCATCCTCGCGGACGTCGCGCCGACCGTGCTCGCGCTGCTCGGGATGGAGCAGCCTCCTGAGATGACCGGCGCGTCCCTGCTGCGCTAGCGCCGTCGCGAGCCGGCCAAGCGGCTCGGGGCTAGGCTTCCGCCGGGTGAGCCAACCGCCGCGGTTCGAGATCATGGCCCGCGCCGGCGCGGCGCGCACAGGCGTCCTTCGCACCGCGCACGGCGAGGTCGAGACGCCGGCCTTCGTGCCGCTCGCGTCGACCGCCACCGTCAAGTCGCTCCACGCCGAGGAGGTCGAGGCGCTGGGGTTCCAGATGGTCCTCGGCAACACCTTCCACCTCTTCATCAGGCCCGGCCACGAGCGGATCGGCCGGCTCGGCGGCCTCCACGAGTTCATGGGCTGGCGGCGGCCGATCATCACGGACTCCGGCGGCTTTCAGGTCTTCTCGATGGGCCACGGGACGGTGGCCGAGGAGGTCAAGCGCAAGGGGGGCCGGCGCGATGGCGAGGGCCGCGTGCTCTCGATCGACGAGGAGGGCGTTCGCTTTCGCTCCTACCTCGACGGACGCGAGCGCTTCATGGGCCCCGAGACGTCGATGGAGGTCCAGGCCGCGCTCGGCACAGACATCGCGCTCGCCTTCGACGAGTGCACGCCGTTCCACGCGACGCGCGAATACACACATCGCTCCACCGAGCGCACGCATCGCTGGCTCGACCGCTGCATCGAGTGGCACGAGCGCCACGGCGACGCCGACCGGATGCTCTACGGGATCGTCCAGGGCGGCGTCCACGAGGACCTGCGGCGCCAGTCGGCGCAGGCCGTTGCCGCGAGGGCGGTCGCGGGCATCGCGGTCGGGGGGACGCTCGGGCGCGACAAGCACCAGATGGCGGAGGTCGTGCGCTGGTCGGTCGAGTCGCTGCCGGACGAGCGGCCGCGCCACCTGCTCGGCATCGGAGACCCGGACGACATCGTCAGGAGCGTCCGCGCCGGCATCGACACCTTCGACTGCGCCACGCCGACCCGGCTGGGACGTCACGGCACGGCGCTCGTGGCGGACCCGACGGCGCGCTTTCGGCTCGACCTCACGGCAGCCGGCGCCGCCGAGAGCCTCGAGCCGATCGACGCGGACTGCCCCTGCCCGGCCTGCCGCCGGCACACGCGCGCCTACCTCCATCACCTCGCGCGATCCAAGGAGCTGACGGGCGCGCGGCTCGTCACGCTGCACAACCTCACGTTCCTGGCCGCGCTGCTGGAGCGGGTGCGCGAAGCCGTCCGTGCCGACGAGCTCGACGACCTCGAGGCGGCGCTCGCGCGGGGAGAGCCGCCCTACCGGCGCGTCGCCGCGAGTTGAGGGCGCGGCTCCGAAGCGGCGGGTGCCGCCCCGCCTACTCGGT
>JBPCMT010000050.1:0-6264 GCA_051001995.1 Thermoleophilaceae bacterium | reverse complement strand
GGGAGGTCCTCACCGGCGCCGCGCCGGGCCGGCCGTCGGAGGACGCGGTGACGCTGTTCGACTCGACCGGCCTGGCGATACAGGACCTCGCGATCTGCATGGCCGTATTCGAGGCACCCGCGGCCGGGGCGGTGTCCGCACCGACCGCGAGCCTGTAGGGCTGGGTCCGGCCCTAGCGCCGCGAACCGGCCCCGCCGGGCCGCCATCCTTCTATCGTCCGTGCCGTGCGCGGGTACCTGGTCGGAGTGATAGTGGCGGGGCTCGTCCTTCCGGCGTCGGCGGGCGCGGGCTCGCTGCCGGACGACCGCTTCGGCGAGCGACCCGGGCCGCCGCTTCTCTACCGCGACCTCCCGGTCGCCCCCGAGCTCTCGGTGGAGGCGCCCTTCCCAGCCGATCCCCTGCTCGTCTCCGGCACCGACGCCTACCGCGACGGCGAGTACCTCTACCAGGACTACCTCTTCGACGACCACGGCGCGGACACGCTGCCGGGCGAGGGCAACCGGTCAAAACCGGGCCCCTCGAACTTCTCGCCGGCCGCCGGCGACGTCGCCTACCCGACCGCCGAGCGCTACGCGGCGAACGCGGCCGACTTCGTCGAGCTGCGCATCAAGCCGACCGCGGAGGCGATCGTCTACCGCGTGACGCTGAACACGGTCAAGGAGAAGGACGCCGCGATCGTCGGCATCGGGGTCGACGAGGACCGAAGCGGCGGCGATCAGGTCGAGTGGCCGGACGGCGCGGGCATCAGCTCACCCGGCCTCGACAGCTTCATCACGGCGTGGGGCACCGGCGGCAGGGTCACGACGCTCCCGGGGGACGGCTCGCAGCCGCTTCCGCCCGGCGCGGTCGACATCAGCCGGCGGACCAACCAGATGGAGATCCGCGTACCGCGGTCGATCCTGAACCCCGGCGGCGCAACCTGGCGCTACGTCGCCGGTGCCGGCGTCCACGACGGGAGCGGGGGCTTCGAGGCGGTCGCGACCGGGGCCTCTACGCAGGAGGACATGCCGACCTCGGGCGGCCCCGAGTCGGCCCCGGCGGTCTTCAACCTCGCGTTCCGCTTCGACGAGCCGCAGTTCGACGAGCCGCAGCCGGGCGGCCCCGCCTACACGACCGCGCCTGGGGTCGGCAACTTCTTCGAGGACGAGCAGGCGCGGGTGCTCTCGGAGGAAACCAGCGGCGGATTCCACGCCGACGTGGACTTCTCGGCGCTCGCGAGTGGCGCCGACGAGCGCATCCACGCCCCGGGCGCAAAGCAGGCGCGCATCCTCACGTCCGGACTCGACTATCAGGAGGGAGTCGAGGCGGGCTTCAACCCGTTCGGCGGGCGGCTTCAGCCGTACCTCCTCACCAAGCCGTCGAACGCCGGCGAGGGGCCGGCCGGCCTGACGTTCTCGCTTCACTCGCTCGGCGGCACCTACACGCAGTTCGCGGTCTTCTCGCCGCGCCAGCAGCAGCAGTTCGGCGAGCAGCGCGACGACTTCGTCGTCACGCCGCTCGCCCGCGGGCCCGACGGCTTCTACACGGACGAGGCCGAGGCCGACACCTTCGAGGCCTGGCGCGACGCCGCCGCCCACTTCAACCTCGACTCGGAGCGCACCTACATCACCGGCTACTCGATGGGCGGCTACGGGGCCTACAAGCTCGGAACCCAGTACCCGGACCTCTTCGCGCGCGCGTTCACGACCGTCGGGCCGCCGGCGCGCGCGTTGTGGCTGCCACCGGCGCCGCCGGTCGGCGACACCCCGCAGGGCAACGGCCCGACCGCGTACACCAACTCGAACCTCGTGCTCGAGAACGTCCGCTCGGTCCCCTTCCTCAACTGGGTCAGCTCGACCGACCAGCTCGTCCCGATCCCCGGTCCGCTCGCCCAGCAGCGGCGCTTCGACGCGCTCGGCCTGAGAAGCCGGCTGCGCGTCTTCACCCCCGCCGACCACTTCACGCTCGCGATCCTCGATCGCTTTGACGAGGCGCGCGACTTCCTCGGCAACGCGACCACGGAGCGGCGCCCGAGCCGGGTGAACTATGCGTTCGTCCCCGCGGCCGACCGGCCCCGGCTCGGCCTGATCCACGACCACGCCTACTGGGTCTCGGACCTGGAGGCGCGCGATGAGAGCGGCGACCCGGGCACCGACCCCGCGCGTGGCGAGATCGACGCCCGCAGCCAGGCGTTCGGCGAGGGCGAGCCGACGACCGCGCGCGTGACCGGCGGCGGCGCGCCGGGATCGGCGGGACCACCGCTCGTCAGCGCGATCGAGGGAACGCGCTGGACGGGCATCCCCGGCGTACCCGAGCGCAACCGCCTGGTCGTTGGCCTCGAGAACGTCGGTCGCGGGACGATCGACGGCCGCGGGGCGAAGCTGGATGGGGCGGTCGGGCGGACGCCGCTGCGGGTCCGGCTCGAGAGCGACGGCGATGGCCGCACGCGGCTCGACCTGCGGCTGCCGAAGGACGCGGTGGCGCGGCGGATCGACGGCGGCGCGGTGAGCTCGGCGTCCGGCGCCGGCGGCGCCACGGCGGCGGGGGCCGGCGCGCCCGCGCCCGAAGTCGCGCTGACGCGCCGAGGGGCGAACTTCCGCGTGGCCGGCGGCGAGCGCGAGTACCGGATCTTCGTGCCGGCGAGCGGCGGTGGCGACGGCGGATCGGACACGGGCGGCGAAGACGGCGACGACGGGTCGGGCGGCGGTTCGACAACCGACGGCGGCTCCACTGGCGCCGGCGCCCCGACGGACCAGGTGGCTCAGCTCGGCGCGACGGCCGGCTCGGGAAACGGTGGAAGCCTCCCGTTCACCGGGCTCGCCCTGCTCGCGCTCGTGCTGCTTGGGTCGGCTGCGCTGCTCACCGGTCGCGCCCTCCGGCGCGCGGCCTGACCCGCGGGCAACCATGTTCGCCCAGGGACGGTCGTGACCGGCCCTTGTGCTACATTGGCGCACATGAGCCATGTCGTGACCGTGCGGGAGCTCCGCCAGAACCTCAGTAAGTACCTCGTGCGCGTCGAGGCGGGCGAGTCGCTGTCGGTGACGCGACGGGGCGAGCCGGTTGCCGTTCTCGCCCCGCTACCCGGGCGCGGCTCGGTGCTCGACCGCATGATCGCCGAGGGCAAGGTGACGCCGGCGAAGGGCGACCTTCTCGACCTGCCGCCTCCGATCAAGCTGCCCCCGGGTAGCAAGACCGCGACCGAGATCCTCGAAGAGCAGCGCGAGGAGCGGCTCCCTAGGGCCGATTGATCGCGTACCTCGACTCCTCGGCGCTCGTGAAGCTCTTCGCCGAGGAAGCGGAGAGCGCCGCGCTGCGACATGAGCTGACGCGCTGGCCCGAGCGTGCCTCGAGCGCACTGGCCCGTGTCGAGGTGATACGCGTTGGCCGCGCACTGGGCGAAGAGGTGCTCGCTGTCGCGAGAAGGGTTCTCAACGACCTGGAGCTCGTGCGGCTCAGAGACGAGCTTCTTGACGCAGCGGCGCTTCTCGATCCGCTGCCGCTCCGCTCCCTGGACGCGATTCACGTCGCCTCCGCGAAGTCGCTCGGCGATGCCCTCGGCGCCATGATCACCTACGACGAGCGAATGCTCGCGGCCGCGACGTCGGCCGGCGTTTCCACCCTGACGCCGCGCTGACCCCTAAAGCGGGATGTTCCCGTGCTTTCGCTTCGGTCGCTCGACGCGCTTGGTCTGGAGCGTCTCGAGCGAGCGGATCAGCTTCGGGCGCGTCTCGTGAGGGACGATGACGTCGTCGATGTAGCCGCGCTCGGCGGCGGTGTAGGGGTTCGCGAAGCGGGCCTTGTAGTCGGAGATCAGCTTGTCGCGGCGCGCCTCGGGCGTCGGCGAGCTCTGGATGTCGCGGCGGTGGATGATGCTCACCGCGCCCTCGGGGCCCATCACGGCGACTTCCGACGTCGGCCAGGCGAAGTTGAAGTCGGCCAGCATGTGCTTGGAGTTCGTGACGTCGTAGGCGCCGCCGTAGGCCTTGCGCGTGACCACGGTCAGCTTCGGCACCGTCGCCTCGGTGAACGCGTAGAGCAGCTTGGCGCCGTGGCGGATGATCCCGCCCCACTCCTGGTTGGTGCCGGGGAGGAAGCCCGGCACGTCGCAGAAGGTCAGCAGCGGGATGTTGAAGGCGTCGCAGAAGCGCACGAAGCGCGCGCCCTTGACCGACGCGTCGATGTCGAGCACGCCGGCGAGCTGCGACGGCTGGTTGCCCACGACGCCGATCGGGCGCCCGCCGAGGCGCGAGAAGCCCACGATCAAGTTGCGCGCCCAGTGCTCGTGCACCTCGAAGAACTCACCGTCGTCCACGATCCTGTGCACGACGTCGCGCATGTCGTACGGCTTGTTGGGCTCAGCCGGCACGATCGAGTCGAGCTCTGAGTCCATCCTGTCGGGATCGTCGGCGGCGTCCACGCGCGGCGGCGTCTCGAGGTTGTTCTGCGGAAGGAACGACATCAGGTAGCGGACGTCCTCGAGGCACGCCTCCTCGTCCTCGCTGGCGAAGTGGGCGACGCCCGACTTGGTGTTGTGGCTCATCGCCCCGCCGAGCTCCTCGAAGGTTGTCTCTTCGCCGGTCACGGTCTTGATCACGTCGGGCCCCGTGATGAACATGTGCGAGGTCTCCTTGACCATGAAGGTGAAGTCGGTCATCGCGGGCGAGTAGACGGCACCGCCGGCGCACGGGCCCATGATCAGGCTGATCTGCGGGATCACGCCCGAGCACTGGACGTTGCGGACGAAAACGTCGCCGTAGGCGCCGAGCGACACGACGCCCTCCTGGATCCGCGCGCCGCCGGAGTCGTTGATGCCGATCACAGGGCAGCCGATCCGCGCCGCCAGGTCCATGACCTTGCACATCTTCTCGGCCATGACCTCGCCGAGCGATCCGCCGAAGACCGTGAAGTCCTGTGAGAAGACGGCCGTCGGGCGCCCCTCGATCAGCCCGTGCCCGGTCACGACCGCGTCCCCCCACGGGCGGTTGTTCTCCATCTCGAACTCGTAGGTGCGATGGCGCACGAAGGTGTCGAGCTCCTGGAAGGAGCCGGGGTCGAGCAGCTTCTCGATCCGTTCGCGCGCGGTCAGCTTGCCCTTCGCATGCTGCTTCTCGACGGCCTGCTCGGACGCCGAGTGCACGGCGGCGTGGCGCAGCTCCTCGAGCTGGGCGAGCTTCTCCTCGTAGGTCTCAGGGACCTTGGCGCGCATCGGGCGGATTCTATGGCGGCGTCGGGCCCGCAGCGCCCGGGCCACGCAGGCACCCCGCCCGCGGCGGCGCTAGACGCGCGTGAACGGCTTGCGGTGCGCGGAGCCGAGGTCGTCGAGCAGCTCGGAGAGCCGCCGTTCGACGTCCGCGCGTTGCTGCGCCCCGAGGCGATCGGCGGCCCGCTTGGGGCGCCAAGTCCCGCGACGCGCTACCGCGTCCTCGAGCTCGGCCGTCAGCGTGACCTTTGTTCCCCATTCCGCGGGCTCGAGCAGGGCGGTGCCGCGCGCGCCGGCCGCCTCCCAAGCGAGCTTGCGCTCGTGCTCGGTCGGCCGCACGGTCACCTTGCCGACCGCCTGGGACAGCCGATCGCCCTCGAGCTCCGCCCACAGCTCGGGCGGGGACTTGACGAGCGTCCGGGATACCTCGATGGTCGCCACGAGGGCAGGCTTCGACCGGCGCCGGGCGACTCCTGCCGCTGCGAGCCTGCGCCCGCGGGCCCAAGCACGGGCACCCGCCGCTAGACCAGGTTGTCCACGACCAGGTAGTAGAAGCAGAGCCCCAGCACCGCCGCGGCCGTGCCCCAGAGCAGCGCCCAGCCGATGCGTTCGTGCCGCTGCATCTGCGGCCTGCCGAGGCCGAAGATCAGGCCGAGCTCCAGCAGGATCGAGGCCGCGAGGAACACCAACACGCCGGGCTCGCCCACGAACGCGAAGACGATCAGGAGCGTCACCGGCACGACGATCGCCGCGCCGACCGACGAGAGCACGAAGACGAAGTATTCGTTGAAGCGGTCGCGGTGGATCGGCCGGCGCGGGTCGAGCGCCGCCGTCAGCCTGGTTCCCATCCGCTCGGCCACGGAGCGATGTTTGCAGAGCGGCGATCGCGGCGTTCCGCCCGCAGTGAGGCGCCTAAGCTTGCGGCCCGCGATGAGCACGCCGACCGACGCCGACACGCCGACCTCGTCGCTACGCATCTCGATGACGCTGTCCGGCGGCGCGTCGCTCGGCGCCTACCAGGCGGGGGCCGCCGCCGGCCTCTTGACGGCGGTACGCCACCTCACGCACGAGGAGTCGGTCGAGAC
>JBPCMT010000049.1:0-16255 GCA_051001995.1 Thermoleophilaceae bacterium | reverse complement strand
CTCCCACGCCTTGTCGACGATCTCCTGCGGCCAGGTGGCGTCGCGGTCGTAGTCCCAGGCGACCGGACGCATCTCCTTGGTCGCGAAGTCGCGCGCGAGCTCGCGCAGATCCTTCTGCTCGTCGGTGAGGGTGAGATCGACCACTTGGGCTGCTCCTTCTACCGAGGTCCGGCCCGAGCGCGACAAACGCTTTCCTGCGTCTGCGCCGGCCCCACGGTGCCGATTGATTCGTCAGTCAACGCTCTCCGAAGGGTACCGAAACCAGCCGCCGGAGCCCGGTTCGCGCCGCGCGGCGACGGCGGGCACGGGGCCGAAGGCGCTCGCTCAGCCGATGAGCGCTCGAACGACCACGTAGAGCCCCACGCCTACCGCGACGAGCGTCAGCAGCGCGAGCCCGACCTGGTCCGGGTAGAGGATCGGGCGGCGCGGGGCCATCGTGCGGCGGCGAAGGCGGCGCCACATGGTCACACTGTAGATGCGTGGAGGCCTTCCAGCTCGTCTTGATCATCGTGGTCGCCGTGGCGGTCGTGATAGCGATCGCGAGCGCGATCGGGATGGGCGACGTCTACCGCTCGATCGGCAAGGGCGGGCTTTCGCTCGACGAGCCCGACAGCGCCGCGCCGCAGCCGCCCGACACCCCGGCCTCGCGCGCTGAGGCGGAGGCCGAGATCCGGCAGATGGTCGAAGCCAAGTCCGCGCGGCGCGAGGCGCGCGGCGAGCGTCCCCTGGACGTAGACGCGGAGGTGGCTGAGCTCACCGGCGACGGCGGCGGCCACGCTCACGACGCCGGCCTGCGCGAGGAGGTGCGCCAGCTCGTCGAGGCGCGCAACGAGCGCAGGGTTCGCAAGGGCCAGGAGCCGCTCGACGTGGACGCCGAGGTCGAGCGCCAGCTCCGCGAGCTCGGGTAGCGTGCCGCGCCGTCCGCTCCCCACCGCTTCCGCTATGAATTCGCCATGGCCGATCGCCGCTACGAGCTCGACGACCTCCTGATCCGGCCGGGGGCCTACTTCAACCCCCAGACCGAGGTCATGGTGATCGTGGACGACTCCCCCTCGATCGACACCGCGATCTTCAACATGGAGGAGTTCGAGGGCGCCGACTGGGTCCTGATCTCGGACGACCCGCCGGTGGACGAGTCGCAGCGCGACGAGCTGCTCGAGCGCTTCCAGGCCACCTACCACGGCGGCGACGGGCGCTCGGTCGGGACCGAGGCGATCGAGAACCCCGACGACGAGCCGGACCTGGATCACGTCAACGACGAGGAGGGCGACGATCTCGAGTAGCGCCGGGGAGTCGGCGCCGGCCGCCCGGGCGCCGTCCGAGAGCGGGGGTCCCGGCGGGGGCGGGCGACGCTTCAAGCCCGTCTACCTGCTGGCGGCGTTCATCCCCGCGGCGGTCACCCTCGAGCTGCTGCACGCATCGGCGCCGATCATCTTCGCCGCCGCGGCGCTGGGCGTGATCCCGACCGCCGCTCTGATGGGGAAGGCCACGGAGGAGCTCGCCGCGAAGTCGGGACCCGGCATCGGCGGGCTCTTGAACGTGACGTTCGGCAACGCCCCCGAGCTGATCATCGCCTTCTTCGCCCTGCTCGAGGGGCTCCAGGAGGTGGTCAAGGCGTCGATCGTCGGCTCGATCATCGGCAACATCCTGCTCGTTCTCGGCGCCTCGATGGTCGTCGGCGGGGCGCGCCGCGACAAGCAGAGCTTCGACCGCACGGCCGCCAACGCGCAGTCGGCGATGCTGCTCCTGGCGGTCGTCGCGCTTGCGCTTCCGGCCCTGCTGCAGCTCGTGGACGGCGGAGGGCTGCCGGCCGTCGGTGAGGAGCGCGTCGATTTCGGCTCCGACCTCGAGCGGCTCTCCTTCGGCGTCGCGATCGTGCTGATCGCGAGCTACGTCCTCGGGCTCCTCTTCTCGCTGAAGACCCACCGCAAGCTGTTCAACCCCTACGAGGCGGAGGAGCACGAGGGCGGATGGTCGGTGCGCAAGTCGCTGGGGCTGCTGGCCCTCGCCGGCGCGCTGGTTGGCCTGATGAGCGAGATCCTCGTGGGCTCGATCTCAGAGACGGCGGGCGAGATCGGGCTGTCCGAGTTCTTCATCGGCGTGTTCATCGTGGCGATCGTCGGCAACGCGGCCGAGCACTGGGTCGCGGTGCTGGTGGCCGCGAAGGACAAGATGGACCTGGCGGTGAACATCGCCATCGGCTCGAGCGCCCAGATCGCTCTGTTCGTGGCGCCGGTGCTGGTGCTGCTGTCGTTTCTGGTCGGGCCGAACCCGCTCGCGCTGGTCTTCAACGGCTACGAGATCGCGGCGATGCTCTTCGCCGTGCTGATCGCGAACTTCCTCACGCAGGAGGGCGAGACCAACTGGTTCGAGGGCGTGCAGCTGCTTGCGCTGTACGCGGTGCTCGGGCTGGTGTTCTTCTTCGCCTGAGGCCTCGGCCGGGGGGGCGGCGGATCGCTCCCGTAACGGTCTGCACTGCGGTTCGTAACAAGCGCGCACACTGCCGCAGCATTTCGGGGGTGCCCAGCGGACGTGGGCACCAACAGTGACCACATACGTGAGCTGCGATGACCACGTCGAGACGGAATCGCCGTGGCGGGACGCCGACCAGGCGTCGGCGGCACGAAGATCAGCCGGTCGGCGCGCGCTCCCGCTCGGCCTGCTCCGGCTCGGCGCCATCGGCGCCCGACCCGTCCCGCCCCACGTCGGTCGTGCGCGTCCCCCGCTCCTCGCGCTTTCGGTCGGAGTCCGGGTCACGGCGGTCGGCGACGATCGAGGCGACGATCCCGCCGGTGAACAGCACCGCCACGCCGGCCAGCGTCGCGAGCGGACCGATATGCACGAGGTCCTCGATCAGCAGCTTGACGGCGACCAGCGCCAGCACGATCGCGATCGTCTGGTCGAGGTAGCGAAAGCGCCGGATCAGCCCCTCGACGAGCACGAACAGCGCGCGCAGCCCGAGCAATGCGAAGACGTTGCCCATCCAGATCAGCAGCGGGTCGGTGGTGATCGCGAACGCGGCCGGGATCGAGTCGACGGCGAACGCGATGTCCGCCCCCACGATCGCCACGAGGCAGAGGAACAGCGGCGTCGTGTAGAGCTTGCCGTTCTCCTTGACGAACCAGTGGCCCTCGCGGAACTCGCCCGTCACCGGGAATACCTTGCGGACGCCGCGCACGATCAGGTTCTTGTCGGGGTCGACGTTCTCGTCGACGCCGCGCAGGATCCGGTAGGCGAGGACCAGGAGCAGCGCTCCGAGGATGTAGATCACGAAGCTGAACTGCTCGATCAGCGCAGTGCCCGCGAGGATCGCGAGCCCGCGCAGCGCGAGCGCGGCGACGATGCCCCAGAACAGCAGCCGGGCGCGGTACTGCTCGGGCACCCCGAAGTAGGCGAACAGCAGGATGAAGACGAACAGGTTGTCGAGCGACAGCGAGCGCTCGATCAGGTAGACGGTCGTGTAGAGGACGGCGTCCTCGGAGTCGCTCAGGAGCAGCACCGGCAGCGCCACGAGGAGCGCCAGCACGAGCCAGCCGACCGACCAGATCGCGCCCTCCCTGAACTCCGGCTCGCGACCGCGGGCGAAGAAGCGCAGGTCGATCGCGAGGAACACGAACACCGCCAATACGAGCGCTGCCCAGGGGGCGATGGCGGCGAGGTCCATCGCCTCAGCCTAGCCACCGCTGGTTCGCCCCAACCGGACATCTAGACTCATCGCGATGCAACAGCGCCGCTTTGGTGACAGCACGCTGCACGCCTCGGAGATCGCCTTCGGCACCTGGGCGCTCGGCTCCGACTGGTGGGGCGAGACCGACGATCCCGACCGGTTGATCGGCCGTGCGCTCGAGCTCGGTGTGACCTTCTTCGACACCGGCGACGCCTACGGGCAGGGCCGCAACGAGGAGATCGTCGGCAGCGCGCTCGCCGCCGCCGACCGCGACGCAATCCAGATCTCGACGAAGTTCGGCTACGAGCTCGACTCCGACCGCCGCCAGCACGCCGAGGGGGAGCGGCCGCAGAACTGGTCGGGCGAGCACGCGCGGGCGGCGCTCGAGGCCAGCCTGCGGCGCCTGCGAACCGATCACGTCGACCTCTACCAGCTGCACAACCCGCGCATGGACGCGATCGAGCGCGACGACCTCTTCGCCGAGCTCGAGGCGATGCGCGGCGAGGGCAAGCTGGGCGAGTACGGCGTGGCGCTGGGGCCCGCCATCGGATGGCGCGACGAGGGCGTCGCGGCGCTGCGTGAGCGCGGCGTGCCGGCGCTTCAGACCGTCTACAACCTGCTCGAGCAGGAGCCGGGGAGCGACTTCCTGGCCGCGGCGGAGGAGACCCGCGCGGGCGTCATGGCCCGCGTCCCCACCTCGAGCGGGCTGCTCGAGGACAAGTACACGGCCGAGACGACCTTCTCGGGCAACGACCACCGCCGCCACCGCAAGCGCGAGTGGCTGCTCGAGGGGCTGCAAAAGGTCGAGCGGCTGCGCTTCCTGGTGCTCGAGGGCGAGCGCACGATGACCCAGGCGGCGCTCAAGTTCATCCTCGCCCAGCCGGCGATCGCGTGCGTGGTGCCGACCGTGACCACGCTCGCCGAGCTCGAGGAGTTCGCCGGCACGGCGGACGCACCGGACCTGACGGCGGAGGAGCTTTCGCAGGTGGACGCGCTCTACGCGCGCCGCTTCGACGTCGAGCCGGTCGGCGCGGCGTAGCTCACGGCGCCAGCAGCTCGTTGCACTCGGCGAGCGCCGCCTGATCGGTGACGTCAGTCTGGCTCAGGCAGTCGCTGTAGCGCTGGAAGGCCTCGGCATCGGGGCTTTCGCCCAGGGCGCCGCCGCCCTGTTCCTGGCCCGTAGGCGGCAGGGGCCCGCCGCGGCCCCCAGACCCGGCGCCCCCGCCTGAGCCGGCGTTCCCGCCGGGCTCGGCTCCGCGGCTCCCGGGCAGCCCGGGCAACTCGATCCCTCCCTCGCCGAGGACGCCGCTGAGCCCGGCCACCTGCTGGAGAAGATCGGCGATCGGGCGCGAGTCCTCCGGTGCGGCGATCTCCTGCTCGCCGCCGACGTCGGCGAACTCGAGCGAGACCGAGATGCTGCCGCTCGACAGCCCGCCTCCCCCCGCTCCCCCGGCCGAGGGCCCAAAGGAAAACGACGAGTTGAAGCCGCGCAGCACGCCGTCCTCACCGACGAAGAGGTCGAAGGGCGGGTCGTCCACGGAATCCGTGAGCTGCTCGAGCTCCTGATCGTCGAGCTCCGGCGCCGTTCCCTCGCTGAGCTGGTTCGCCTGCTGGGCCACGGAGTTCAGGTCGGCGACGATCCGCTCGATCGCGATCGTGCCGGTCACGTGCGTCGTCTGCTCGCCGCCGACGGTCTCCTCCCCCACGACCTCGAGGTCCTCCATCAAGCTCGGCAGGTCGGGGCCGCTGGTGTCGAACCCGAGCGTGCCGCAGGCGGCGGCCGCCTCGGCGTCGCCCTCGATCTGGCGGTTGAGGTCGGCGAAGACGTCGTCGCCGAACTCGTAGCTCGTGCCCACGACCGCGACGTACAGGTTGTCGCCGGTCGAGGTGACGGTGAGCGGCGGCACCGTCGCACCGCCGCCCTGGAGCGCCAGCTGGTAGCCGAAGCTGGCGAACTTCTCGGCCCCGTTTGACTGGCACGGCCCCGAGAGCTGGACCCTGAAGGGGTCCGAGAAGCCCTCGGCGCCCTCGAGCTCGACGTCGAGGTCGAGCGATACGTCCGCGCTCTCGATCGGCTCGGCGAACGCCTGGTCCACGATCGCCTGCGGGTCCTCGGCGGGCGCGGACTCCTCGCTCGACTCGTCGCCGCCACAGCCGGCGAGGGCCGCGAGTGTGAGCGGCAGGAGCAGGGCGAGGATCAGGCCTCGGAGGCGGGGCGCGGTTGCGGTCGTGGGCATCGTGGAGGGCGAGCGGTGATCCCAGAGTACCGTCCTCCACGGCCTGCGCGCAGCGTTACGATGGGCCGCCTTGACGCCCCGCACGATCCTCTACACCGGTAAGGGAGGGGTCGGCAAGACGAGCGTCGCCGCCGCCACCGCGCGGCGCTGCGCTGAGCGCGGCCTTAAGACCGTCGTCCTCTCAACCGATCCGGCGCACAGCCTGTCCGACTCGCTCGAGGCGGAGCTGGGCAGCGTCGCGACCCCCTGCGCGGACAACCTCTGGGGGCAGGAGGTCCAGGCCCAGGAGGAGATGGAGCGCAACTGGGAGGCGGTGGCGGACTGGATGGGCGACCTGCTCGCCGAGCGCGGCGTGGACCGCATCACCGCCGAGGAGCTGACGGTCCCGCCGGGGATGGACGAGCTCTTCTCGCTGCTCCAGATCAAGCGTCATCACGAGGCCGACGAGTTCGACGTCGTCGTCGTCGATTGCGCCCCGACCGGCGAGACGCTGAGGCTGCTCTCGTTCCCCGACGTCGCCCGCTGGTGGCTCGAGAAGGTCCTCCCCTGGGAGCGCCGGCTCGTGGCCGCCACGCGTCCGCTGGCCCGCAGCCTGCTGGACGTCCCGCTTCCCACCGACGCGGTGTTCGACGACGTCCAGCGCCTGGTTCGCAACCTGGTGACGATGAACGAGATCCTGCGCGACCGCTCTGCCACGTCGATCCGACTCGTGATGAGCCCCGACCGGATGGTGATCCGCGAGGCCATGCGGACGTTCACGTACCTGAACCTCTACGGCTACCTGACCGACGCCGTGGTGGTCAACCGCGTCTTCCCGGCCGACGTGGACGGCTACTTCGCCGGCTGGCGAGCGGTCCAGCAGGAGCAGATGGAACTCGTCCGCTCGGCCTTCGGCCCGCTTCCGATCCTCGTCTGCCCCTATCTCGAGCGCGAGGTGATCGGGCCGGTCATGCTCGACCGGTTGGCCGGCGAGACCTTCGGCGATCTCACGGCCGAGGCAATCCTCCACGAGGAGCTCTCGCAGGAGCTCGTGGCCACCGATGGATCCGCGACGCTCCGGCTCGCGATCCCGTTCGTCGAGAAGGCTGACATCGGCCTGAAGAAGATCGGCCTGGAGCTGGTCGTCCGGGTGGGGCCGCAGAAGCGAACTATCATCCTGCCGCCGACGCTGGCCGCCTACCGCCCGAGCGCGGCGCGGTTCGAGGACGGAGCCCTGGAGGTGGTCTTCGAGAAGGCCGATGACCGAGTCGCGCAGGACAAGCAGGCCCGATAGCTCGGGCGCGAGGGCGCCGGGGGGCTCGAGGGCGCCGGGAGGCTCGAGGGCGCCGGGAGGCTCACGGCGGCAGCCGCGGCCGCTGAACAGCGCGGGCCGGCCGGTCAGCGGCTTCGGTCACACGACGCCCAACGGCTCCGGCGACGGGCTCCGCGACGGCGCGACGGACACCAACCGCGAGCAGTTCCGCGGGGCCGCCGACGCCGACGCCGCTGCCGACTGGGAGCGGATCCGCGAGGCCGCCGGCCAGGCCGCCGGCGACGGGCCCGCGCCACCGGCCTGGGGCAGCGCGCCAAGCCTGTCCTCGCTGCTGGTACTGCTCGAGGCCCTGCGCGGGATGGTCCCGAGCGAACTCGAGAAGCAGCTCACGGCGCTGGTTCGCGAGGCGCTCCTTACGCTGCGCGCGCTGATCGACTGGTACCTCGAGCGCCTCGACGACGAGGGCCCGGAGCGCCGGGTGGAGGACATCCCGATCGACTGATGGCCTCTTCCGCGGCCGCCGGACGGTGAACCACGAGCGCCACTACACCGTCGAGGAGGCGAACGCGGCGCTGGGTTGGGTCGCCGAGCGGCTCGACGCGATGCGCGGGGCGCGTGACCGCCTGACCGACGAGGAGGCGCGCAAGGCGCTCACCGAGTCGGCGCCGGAAAACGGCGGCGGGGCGCCCGGCCTCGTGGTCTCCGAGGGCTTCCTGGTGCTGCGGGAGGCGCTCGCCGAGCTCCAGGACGCCGAGGTCGTGTTGCGCGACCTGGACCGCGGCCTGGTCGACTTCCCGGCGCTGCGCGACGGGCGCGAGGTGTACCTCTGCTGGGTCGAGGGCGAGGACGAGATCGGCTTCTGGCACGGCCCCGACGCCGGCTACGCGGGGCGTGAGCCGCTGTGAGGCGCGTGGCGGACGCGTTGCGAGGCATCCCGCGCACCTGGCGCCTTCTGAGCCCGGAGCAGCGGGTGGCGGGCGTCGCGGCCACGCTCCTGATCGTCAGTACCTTCGGATCGTTCTCGTTCGTCGAGCTCGCGATCGCGCTCATCGGCGTCGCCATCCTCGTCCTCGTCCGCGCGCGGGCCCAGGGGCGACACTTCCACCTGCCGTTCGGTGACGGGACCGTGATCGCGGCGGCCGGCCTGTGGTGCGCCTTCCTGATCGTCGTGCGCGTGCTCGACCGGCCGCTGGGCCAGAACCTGCTGGCGCTCGGCTGCGCCCTGCTGCTCTTCCTCGCCGGGGCGAGGGAGCGCAGCCAGCGTCCGCCGGACGACATGCCCTCCGAGCGCGAGCAGGGCCGTACGCGCGAGCAGGCGCGCCGGGAGCGCTACCACGCGGACTGGCCGACGCGCCCGCTCGGCGACCCGGCCACCCGTCCGCTGCCGGAGGAGCCGCCCGAGATGCCGGCGCCGGGGGGCGGCGCGCGGCGCTGATCCGTCCGCGGGCTCATCGGTCCGCGCTTACGCAATCGACAGTCCTGACTTTTCCCCCTCCCGGGGGTAAAAGTCAGGACGCTGCGGGGATCCGGCTGATGGCCGGAGCGCCCCGGAGCGCCCCGGAGCGCCCCGGAGCGCCCCGGAGCGCCCCCGGAGCGCGCCCTACGGGTGGCCGTCGCCCGCGGTCACGCCGCCGACCCGTCCACCGCGCGCGGCCCCGGCCCGACGTACTCGGCGGTCGGGCGGATCAGCCGGCCCTCGCGCTTTTGCTCCATGATGTGCGCGGACCAGCCGGCCACGCGCGCGCACGTGAACATCGGCGTGAACAGCTTGGGCGGCACTCCCGCGTCGTCGAGAATCACGGCCGACCAGAACTCGACGTTCGTCGCGAGCACGCGGTCCGGCTTGCGCGCCTGAAGCTCCGCGAGTGCGGCCTGCTCGAGCGCCTCTGCCGCCTCCAGCCGCGGGGACCCGATCTCGCGGGCGGTCCGGCGCAGCACCCGCGCGCGTGGGTCCTCGGCCCGGTAGACCCGGTGGCCGAACCCCATCAGGCGGTCGCCGCGGTCGAGCGCCTCGCGGACCCATCGCTCGGCGTCGCCCAGGCGCTCGACCCCATCGAGCATCTGGAGGACGCGCGAGGGCGCGCCGCCGTGGAGCGGCCCCGACAGCGCCCCGACCGCCGCCGACAGGCACGCCGCCACGTCGGCGCCGGTGGAGGCCACGACCCGGGCGGCGAAGGTCGAGGCGTTCATGCCGTGCTCGGCGGCCGAGACCCAGTAGGCGTCGATCGCCTTGACGTGGCGCGGGTCGGCCTCGCCGCGCCAGCGGATCAGGAATCGCTCGGGGATCGTCTCGGCCGTGTCCACTTCGAGCTGGGGAACCGGCGGGTGGCCGATCCCTCGCGCCGACTGGGCCACGAACGAGAGCGCCATCACCGATGCGCGGGCCAGGTCGTCGTGAGCCTGCTCGTCGGAGACGTCGATCAGGGGCTCGAGCCCCCACTCCGGCGCGAGCATCGCGAGCGCCGACTGCACGTCCACGCGCGGATCGCTCGACCTGACCGCCAGCGGATGGGGCTCGGCGGGCGGCATTCCCGGCTCGAAGGAGCCGTCCACGAGCAGCCCCCAGACGTTCTCGAACGGGACGGTCCCGACCAGGTCCTCGATGTCAACGCCGCGATAGCGCAGCGCGCCGCCCGCCTTATCGGGCTCGGCGATCTCGGTCTGGAAGGCGATCACGCCCTCGAGGCCGGACGGGACGGTGATGCTCACCTGGGCGAGGATAGCCAGGCCGGCGCTCCGACCGTCACAGCGAACGGCCGGAGAAGACGTCGCTAAACAGCAGTGCCGTCGCGAAGAAGACCACCATGATGCCGAGCAGGCGCAGCGTCTTCGATCCGACCAGATAGCCGAGCACCGCCACCGCGAAGCCGATCGCGAACAGCGTGAAGAACAGCGTCTGGTCCGGCCCGGCGCCGGGAAAGGTCGTGCGCGGCAAAGTCGCGAAAGTATCCTTCACGCGATGGCCGCCGAGCTGAACTCGGTTGACGCGGCGCGCGACGGGCTCGCCGCCGCCTCCTACCTCGCCGACGAGCCGACGGCGCTCGTCTCCTTCCTCGCGTTCAAGCTGGCCAAGCCGGTGCTCGTCGAGGGGCCGGCCGGAGTGGGCAAGACCGAGCTCGCGAAGGCGCTGGCGCGCGCCACCGGCCGCAGGCTGATCCGCCTCCAGTGCTACGAGGGCCTCGACGAGGCGAAGGCGCTGTACGAGTGGAACTACCGCAAGCAGCTGCTGCGCATCCAGGCCGAGGCGAGCGACGCCGGCTGGGAGCGCGTCCAGGACGACATCTTCGGCGAGGAGTTCCTGCTGTCGCGGCCGCTGCTCCAGGCGATCGCCGAGGACGAGCCGGTGGTGCTCCTGATCGACGAGATCGACAAGGCCGACCAGGAGTTCGAGGCGATGCTGCTCGAGGTCCTGTCGGACTTCCAGATCTCGATCCCCGAGCTCGGCGTGGTGGAGGCACAGAGCCGGCCGCTCGCGCTGCTCACGTCCAACAACTCGCGCGAGCTGACCGAGGCGCTCAAGCGACGATGCCTCTACCTGTGGCTCGACTACCCGGACGTCGAGCGCGAGCTCGAGATCGTGCGTATGCACGCCCCGGAGCTCGACGCGCAGGTCGCCCGCAAGCTCGTGGAGGTGATCCACATGGTCCGGGGGCTCGACCTCAAGAAGCCTCCTTCGATCGCGGAGTCGATCGACTGGGCGCGCGCGCTGATGCTGCTCGGCGCCGACGAGATCGACGAGTCGGTGCTCCAGCGCACGATGAGCATCATCGTCAAGCACCGCGCGGATCTCGACGTCGTGGCCGAGCGCGCCGGCGTCAAGCTCCAGCAGGGCCGCCTGGCCGGGTAGGGCTGGACTGGATGCCTGAGGCGGGCGGCTTCCCCGCCGGGGGTCCGCCCGGCTTCGCGGCGCGCATGCTCGAGCTCGCCGACGAGCTCCGCCGCGAGGACATGAAGGTCGGCACCTCCGAGCTGCTCGACGCGTTCGCGGCGCTGCGCGAGGTCCCCTGGACCGACGAGGAGGACTTCCGCGAGGCGCTCGCCGCGACGCTCGCCAAGTCACAGGAGGACCGCCGCACGTTCGAGCTCTTCTTCGACCGCTTCTTCTTCCGCTCCGTCGAGCGCGAGGCGGTGCAGCGCGGGCTCTCCGAGGAGCGCTTCCAGGGCGCCGGCGACCGCCTCGACCTCGACGACCTGCGCGAGCGGATCCGGGCCGCGATCCGAGGCGGCTCGGACGGGGAGATGCGCGACATGGCACGGCTCGCGATCGCGGCCTTCGGGCGCCAGGGCGAAGGCTCCGGGGTGATCGGCGTCGACGTCCAGCGCATCCGCCGCACGCTCGACCTGAGGGCGACGTCCGAGGCGGAGGCCGCCGCCGACCTGGGATCGGTGCCGCGCGAGCGCCTGCGCGAGTTCGAGCGCGACCTGCGCCGCGAGCTCGAGCGGGCGCTGATCGAGCGGACGCGCTCGTTCCCGCCGTCGCGACCGCTGCGCGACTTTGAGCGCGCGCTGCCCAGCGGTCCGCTGCAGGACCTCGCCGCCGTGCACCGCGTGGTGGCGCAGCTCAAGCGGCGGCTGGCCTCCCAGGGCGCCGAGCAGCGCGGCCGGCGCCGCTCCGCGGTCGTGGACGTCCGGCGCACGATGCGCGCTTCGCTGGAGACCGGCGGCGTGCCGCTGCGCCTCAAGCACCGCCCGCGCCGCCCGCGCCGCCCCGAGCTGTACGTGCTCTGCGACGTCTCGACCAGCGTGACGAGCGCCAGCGTCTTCTTCCTGTCGGTGCTGCACGCCCTGCACGACTCGTTTCGCAAGCTGCGCTCGTTCGTCTTCGTCGAGCGGATCTCAGAGGTCACCGACGTGTTCGAGCGCGAGAGCTCGTTTGCGGCCGTGTCGCGGGCGATCGCGACCGACGCCGGCGTGGCCGACGTGTCGGGCTACACGGACTACGGGCGCGTCTGGCTCGAGTTCCTCGAGCAGGTCGCCGACGACCTGCACCCGCGCTCGACGGTGATCGTGCTCGGGGACGCGCGGACCAACGGCCGCGAGCCCTACTCGCGCGCCTTCGCGGCGCTCGCCGAGCGCGCCGGGCGGACGTTCTGGATCAACCCCGAGCCGAAGCTCTACTGGAACTACGGCGACTCGGTGATGTCGGTCTACGAGCCGTTTTGCGACGGCGTGTTCGAGTGCTGGACCACCAAGCAGCTCGAGGGCTTCGTGCGCGCGGTCACCGAGTCGCGGCCGCGGGCGGCGTAGGGCGCGTCGGGCCCGGTCCCCGTCGGCGCCGCCGGCCATCGGCACTGTGCTGGATTGGCCTCGCTGTGCGAGGGCAGAGCAGGACGGTGCGGGCGATCGCCCTTCGTCGCGTAGACTGGGTGCCTCAAACACAGGGGGGCTCGCGGGAAGGCGGGCTGAGATAGCGCCCCCGATCACCCCGGGAAGGCGGCCACCGTGCCGCCCTCCGGGCCGGATCGCCCGGCGTTGACCCTTAGAACCTGTGCGGTAATGCGCGCGGAGGGAGCGATGAGGACGAGGCTCGAGGCTCCCGCGGTGGAGCCTCTTTCAATCGAGCGGACGAGCGTGGCGCTGTCCGGTGCCACGCGCACCTATCCGGGCCGCTCGCGGTCCGCGAAGCCGACCGAGGGGCTCGCCGACTTCACGCTCTCGGTGGCGCGGGGCGAGGTCCTGGCGGTCGTCGGGCCTTCGGGCTGTGGAAAGTCGACGCTGCTCGAGCTCGTCTGCGGCCTCCAGGAGCCCGACCGGGGCGAGGTCTCGGTGCACGGCGACAACTCCGCGGCGGCCCGACTGTCCCAGTGCGCCTACATGGCCCAGCGCGACCTGCTCCTGCCGTGGCGCGACGCGATCGCGAACGCGGCTCTCGCGCTCGAGTGCCAGGGCGTCGGCCGGCGCGAGGCGCGCCGACGGGCCGCGCCGCTGTTCAGGCGTTTCGGCCTCGACAGCTTCGAGGGTGCGCTCCCGGGCGAACTGTCCGGCGGGATGCGCCAGCGCGTGGCCTTCCTGCGGACGCTGCTCGCCGGCCGGCCGGTGCTGTGCCTGGACGAGCCGTTCGCCGCGCTCGACTCGATCACCCGCGCCGCGATGCAGGAATGGCTCGCGGACGCGCTCGCCGGCGAGCCGCGCACGGTCGTGTGCGTGACCCACGACGTGGAGGAGGCGCTCTTCCTCGGCGATCGGGTCGTCGTGCTGTCCGCCCGCCCCGGTCGCGTCGTCGCGGAGCTCCGGGTCGACCTGCCGCGTCCCCGACCGCGCCGCGAGACCGTGACCGACGCGCGCTTCGTGGAGCTCAAGGAGCAGGCGCTGGAGGCGCTCGCCGCGTGAGGCGCCTCCTGCCCGCGGGGCTGATCCTGCTCGCGGCGATCGGGCTCTGGCAGCTCGTCGCGAGCATCGGCTCGGTCGACGACCTGACGCTCGCCTCGCCGCTCGAGACCGCGCGCTCGCTCGCGGACGATTGGCAGTTGCTCGCGGACAACGCGCTCGTCACGCTCACCGAGGTCGCGCTCGGGCTGGCGATCGGGGTCGCGCTCGGCGCCGCGAGCGCGGTGGCGATGCACCTGGTACGCCCGCTGCGCGACGCCGCCTACCCGCTGCTCGTGGCATCGCAGGCGATCCCGATCGTGGTGCTGGCCCCGGTCTTCGTGCTCGCATTCGACTACGGCATCGGGCCGAAGCTCGCGATCGTGGCGCTGATCTGCTTCTTCCCGATCACCGTCAGCATGCTGGACGGCCTGCGGGCCGTGGACGCCGACGTGCTCAAGCTGATGCGCAGCCTCGGCGCCTCGCGCCTCGCCACGCTGCGCAAGGCCGAGCTCCCCGCCTCGCTGCCGCAGTTCTTCAGCGGCCTCAAGGTGGCGGCCAGCGTGTCGGTGATCGGGGCGGTCTTCGGGGAGTGGGCGGGCGCGAACGATGGCCTCGGCCGGCTCGTGCTGCTCGCCAACACGCAGCTGCAGACGCCGCGCGTCTATGCCGGGATCGTGGTCCTGACGCTGATGGCGGTGGCGCTGTTCGCGCTTGTCACCCTGGCGGAGCGAGTCGCGGTTCCCTGGAAGCGAACGGAGGCTTCACGATGACTGTCCGACGCCGGCTCGCGGCGCTGCTCGCCGCCATCGCCGCGGCCATGATCGTCGCCGCCTGCGGCGAGCGCGAGGAGACCGTCGCCGGCGACCCGGTCGCGTTCGAGCTGCTGCTCGACTTCTTTCCCAACGCCGACCACGCGCCGATCTACGCCGCCGAGGCGAACGGTCACTTCGCGGACCTGGGCCTGGACGTCGAGATCCGCGAGCCGACCGACCCCGCCGCGCCGATCAAGGAGGTCGCGGCGGGACGGGTGGACCTCGCGATCTCCTACGAGCCCGAGGTCTTCCGCGCGCGCGACCAGGGGCTGCCGGTGGTCGCGGTCGGGGCGCTGGTCCAGAGCCCGCTGACGTCGATCATCTCGCTGCCGGACGCCGGCGTGTCGAGCCCGCAGGATCTCGAGGGAAAGCGCGTCGGGACCGCCGGGATCGACTACCAGGACGCCTACCTCGACGCGGTGCTCGAGAAGGCCGGCGTAGACCCGGCGAGCGTCGAGCGCCAGAACGTCGGCTTCAACCTGAGCCCGGCACTGCTCACCGGCCAGGTCGACTCCGTCCTCGGCGCGTTCTGGAACTACGAGGGCACCGACCTGCGCCTGCGCGGGCGCAACCCGGACATCATTCGCGTCGAGCAGGCGGGGATCCCGGAGTACGACGAGCTCGTGCTGGTGGCGAACGAGGACACGCTCGCCTCCGACCCGGGTCCGATCCGCTCGTTCATCGGAGCGTTGGCGCGGGGAACGGCCGACCTGGCAGAGAGCCCCGACGACGGTGTGCGCGCGCTGCTCGAGGCGAACCCGGACCTCGACCCCGAGCTTCAGCGCGAGGTGGTCGAGGTGACGCTGCCGCTGTTCGAGGCGCCGGCGGGCGAGCCCTACGGCTGGCAGGAGCCGGAGCAGTGGACGGCGTTCGGCGACTTCCTCGCGGACGCCGGCATCGTCGAGGAGCCGGTCGCCGAGGAGGCTTTCACCAACGAGTACCTGCCCGGGGAGGGACCATGACGGCCCCGCGCGTGGCGGCCAGCGCGTAGATGCCGGCCAGCGCGCCGTGGGGCGCGTAGGGCGCAAAGAGCTCGCGCACCTCATCCTCCGTGGCCCTGCGGCCGAGTCCGGCGAGCGAGCCGACCAGCTTGACGTAGGCGAGGTCGCCGGCCGGAAGCTGGTCGTCGCGCCCCTGGCCGTGGAAGGCGAGCTTCTCGAGCGTCCACGAGCCGATCCCGGGGATGCGCCGCAACCTCCCCCACGCCGCCTCGTGCTGGGTCAGGTCGGCGCGGGCGGCGGCGACCTCGCGTGCCGCCTTGATCAGCGCAAGCGAGCGGCCGGCGGCGAGGTCGCAGGCCTGAAGCTCGGCCGGCGCCCGCCCCGCCATCGCCCGCGCCGAGGGCGCGTCGCGCAGCGTCGCGCAGTCGCTCGCCCGGCCGTAGCGCCAGACGAGCCGGCGCTGGATCGCGAACGCCCGCGTGGTCTCGATCAGCTGCTCGCAGATCGCCCAGGCGAGCGCCTCGAACGGCTCCGGCGAGCGTCGCGGGCGCAGCCACGGTCGCCAGCGGATCGCTGCGCCGATCAGCGGGTCGCGGACGAAGCGCCGGTGGAAGGCGCCGAGGTCGTGGTCGAGGCAGAGCGCGAATCGCATCCGCTCCAGACCCCAGGCGGCGGCGCTCTTCGACCCGGCTTGCGAGCGCAGGCGAACCGCCCCCGAGCAGACGCGCGCGTGGACCACCACCGGCTCGTCCTCGTGATGGAGCAGGCGGACCACCCCGCCGCCGCGGCGGCGCATGAGCCCGTCGCGGCCTGGGCCGGGCATCCGCCACGCGCCGCGCGGGCGGACGTCGCGCTCGAGAACCGCGCGTGCGCGGCTCAACGCACTACCGCCGCAGCAGGTGGATGTCCACGAGGAACGAGCGCGTGCCGGCGACGTCAAGTCCGTCGCGGCGCCGGGATCGCCCGAACGCCCGCTGGGCGCCGCGCCTGCGCAGGACCCGAGCGAGCAGGAAGGTTGCGACTCCGGCGAGGAAGCC
>JBPCMT010000048.1:0-4224 GCA_051001995.1 Thermoleophilaceae bacterium | reverse complement strand
TCCGGATGGGATAACCGCTGAAGGCATCTAAGCGGGAAGCCCACCTCGAGATGAGCTCTCCCATCCCCTTGAGGGAGTAAGAGCGCTGGAAGACCACCAGCTTGATAGGCCGGATGTGCAAGCGCAGCAATGCGCTAAGCAGACCGGTACTAATGCTTCGAGGGCTTGACGGATATTCGATGCCCGATGATGGGCGGCCACTGTGCGGTTCTCAAGCTCCGGCGAGTGGCGCCGGGTCTCGCCACGTTTCGGTGGCCATAGCGAGGGGGAGACACCTCTTCCCATTCCGAACAGAGCAGTTAAGCCCCTCAGCGCCGATGGTACTTGGCCCTCGCGGGCCTGGGAGAGTAGGTCGCCGCCGATTTAGCTTCGTCCCGCCCCCGGGCGCCCGCTGGGCGCCGACCGCACGGGCCCCGGGACAGCCGCCTATGACGCCAACTCCTACACTCCGGCCCGCATGAGCACGCTCGCGATCGTCCTGATCGTCATCGCGGTGATCGTGCTGGCCGCGCTCGTCGGCGGCTTCCTCGCCACGCGCAAGCGGGCGGAGGCCGGGGCGGCCGACTACGAACGTCACGTCGCGGCCGCCGACCAGGCGCTCGAGCAGGCGCGCGCGACCGACCGAGGCTGGGACCGAGCGCTGCTCGAGGACGCCGCGCGCGCTGCGCTGTCAGAGCAGCACCCGGACTTCGCCTACGAGGCGCTGTATCTCGTCCTGGTGGACGATCGCCCCGGGATCGACGAGGACCGGGCGCACTTCGCGGCCGCCGGATCGGACGGCGAGCGCCGGGTCGTGCTCGTGCGCGGCGCGGCCGGCTGGTCCGCCGAGCACGCTCGCTGAGACGTCGGTCGGAGGGCGCGGATGTGGCCTGAGCCGGCGGGCCGGCCGGATCACGCCGTGAGCACCGCGCCGGGACGTCCTCTGGCGCTCGCTCCCGGGACGGGGTAGCGTCACTGGCGGCATCGACGTGAAGGAGAGGGAGCATGGCGCTCGACCTCGATACGTATCGAGAGCAGAGCCTCGCGAACTGGGGCCGGATCGCCTCAGGGTGGGAGGACCGGCGCGAGTGGATGATGGCCGCCACGGGTCGCGTGAACGACTGGCTCGCCGAGAAGGCGGACCCGCAGCCCGGCCAGACCGTCCTCGAGGTCGCGGCGGGTCCGGGCGACCTGGGCTTGCAGATCGCGGAGCGCGTGGGGCGGGATGGCCGCGTCATCTCCACCGACTTCGCTCCGGAGATGGTCGACGTCGCCCGCCGGCAGGGCGAGGCCCGCGGTCTCACCAACGTCGAGCACCGCGTGCTGGACGCCGAGAGCATGGATCTCGAAGACGACAGCGTCGACGGCGCGGTTTGCCGCTGGGGCTACATGCTGATGGCCGACCCGTCCGCTGCGCTGAGGGAGACGCGGCGCGTGCTGCGCAGCGGAGGCCCGCTGGCGTTCGCGGTGTGGAGGACTCCCGATCGCAACCCCTGGGCGGCGGTACCCGGGATGACGCTCGTCCAGCGCGGCCACATGCCTCCGCCCGAGCCGGGAGCGCCGGGGATCTTCGCCATGGGGGAGCCCGACCGGATCCGCGCGCTGGTGGCCGCGGGCGGCTTCGGCGAGCCCGAGCTGGAGGAGATCGCGTTCGAGTTCCGCTACCTGGACTCCGACGACCTGTGGGACGCGCTGATCCGCCTCGCGGGCCCGCTCGCGCAGGCGCTCGGCGAGCTGCCCGATGATGAGCGGCAGGCGACGCGCGCGGCGATCATGGAGAACGTCGCGCCCTACCGCAACGATGACGGTTCCTACGCGGTCCCCGCGGCGACGTGGGGCGTGCTCGTGCGCTGATCGTCCGGGCTACGCGCTCGGGCGGCGCGATGAGCAGAGCGCCCGCCGGCAGTCGACGGCCTCTCGACCGACCGAACCGCCGGTGCCGGCGGACCGCTCGCCCGCGAAGGCTCGATGCGCCTGCGCGCTCGCCTCTGCGCCACGTGGGCGCCCCCCGATCCGCTGCCGGTTGGCGGATCGCCGGGCTCGCCCGGCGGGTGGGACCTCGAGCTCCCGCTCCCCGGCGCCCGCTGGCGCCGGCAGCCGATACTCGCCGAGCGTGGCGAACTCGACCGCGAGGTCGACGCCGCTCCAGAGGAGCCCGGCGAGACGGGTTGAGGATGTGGCGAACACGCGTTCCCACAGGGTAATGGGGCGTCGGACGGAACGCCTGCCGGTGACCGAGAGGCGGGAGGGCGGCGACACGGACCAGCACGAATGCGGCCGCCCGCCCCGACTGTACGCTCCGCCCCGAGGATGTCCGCGCCCTTCACGCACGTGCTTCGCGTCCGCTACGGCGAGTGCGACCCGCAGGGCGTCGTCTTCAACGCGAACTACTTCGCCTACTTCGACGTCGCCCTCACCGAGCTCTGGCGCGACGCCGTCGGCCCGTACACCGAGATGATGGAGGCGGGCGTGGACATGGTCGTGGCCGAGGCGCGCGCCCGCTACCTGGGCCCCGCCTGGTTCGACGACGAGCTGGCGATCAACGTCCTCGTCACGCGGCTCGGCACAACTTCGATGATCACGAAGATGAGCGTGCGCCGCGCCGAGACGGTGGTCGTGGAGGGCGAGATGCGCCACGTCTTCATCGACGCCGCAGCGAAGCGCAAGACCGAGATCCCGGCCTACATCCGCCGCGCGCTGGAGCGTTACCTGGCGGCGGAGGAGTCAGCGGAAGAGGCGGCGTGGTCCACCTCCGCATAGTCGCGCCCGAGCGCTGCGCCCAGGACGTGCTCGAGCTCCTGGAGGGCTCGGAGAGTGTCTTGAACGTCGTCTACCTTGAGGGAGCCGCGCGCAAGCCCGTGGGCGACGTCATCCTCTGCGACGTCGCGCGCGAGGACGCGAGCGTGATCCTGAGCGACCTCCGGGAGCTCGACGTCCCCAAACACGGCTCGATCGCGCTCGAGGTGATCGACACGTCCATCTCGGACGTCGCGCGCGCAGCGGAGAAGGCGGCAGCCGGGCTGCCGTCGGACGCCGTCGTGTGGGAAGAGGTCGAAGCGCGGACCTCCGAGCAGACCGAGCTGTCGTTCAGCTTCCTGGCGTTCATGGTGCTCGCGACGCTGATCGCCTCGGTCGGGCTGCTGCTCGACCAGCCGATTCTGATCATCGGGGCGATGATCGTGGGCCCGGAGTTCGGCCCGATCGCCGGCGCCTGCGTGGCGGCGGTCGAGCTGCGACGCGACCTCGCACGGCGGTCGGCAGCAGCCCTCGCGGCGGGATTCCCGATCGGGATAGTCGCCGCCTTCCTCGGGACGCTGCTGTTTCGGGCGGCCGGCGTGGCGCCGGACGACTTCGGCAGCCTGGCGCGCCCGCTCACGGACTTCGTGTCGAATCCCGACCTGTTCTCGATCGTCGTCGCGTACCTGGCGGGCACGGCGGGAGTGCTGTCACTCACCTCGGCCAAGTCCGGCGCGCTGATCGGAGTCCTCGTCTCGGTGACCACGATCCCCGCCGCCGCCGGCGTCGGGGTCGGCGCCGCCTACGCCGACTGGGGCGAGTTCGGCGGAGCGCTCGCGCAACTCCTGCTGAACCTGGCGATCATCTTCGTGGCGGGCACAGTGACGCTCTACCTACAGCGTCGCCTCTACATCTCCAGGCGCCGCAAGCACCTCGGCGATCCGGCTCGCAAGGCCGCCGGCCTGCCGGGGGAGTGGACGCGGCGCCGACGGGAGCCGGCTAGAACCGACCGCCGGTAGCGCGGCGCGTCGCCGGGTCGCCGCCTACGAGGAGCCGATCGCCGACCATGTGTCGAGCTTGCTGCGTACCCGCTCGCGCACCGCGTCGGTGAACTCCGTGGTCGAGGCGTGCCCGCCGAGGTCCGCTGTGCGCGTGCCGCCGGCGGTCGCCTCGAAGACCGACTCGTAGATGGCGCGCGAGGCGTGCTCGACGCGCCTCGCGACAGGATCGGCTTCGCCGCCTCCGTTCGATCGCCGCTCCGACGCGTAGTGGAGGAGCGCGCCCGCGGCGAGGATCATCGCCATCGGGTTCGCGACGTCCTTTCCCTGGAGGCCGGGCGCCGTCCCGTGGGGCGCTTCACACATCACCGCGTCGATCTCGTAGTCCGCGTCGAAGGCCAGCAGCACCGACTCCGCCCCGGCGATCGACCCGTAGAGGGGCATGACGAGGTCGGACAGGCAGTCGCCGTCGCGGTTGAGCGCCGGAATCACGAGCGGGGCGTCGGGGCCG
>JBPCMT010000047.1:0-6481 GCA_051001995.1 Thermoleophilaceae bacterium | reverse complement strand
CAGCGTGGTGTCGCTGCGGCGTTCGACCGGAGCCAGCGGCCGCGCCATGGCCGAGCGCAGCTCCCCGAGCGCGGCGGTGGCCTCCTGGCGGCAGCGCGCGCGCTCGTCGGGCGAGAGGTCGTGGTCGCCCCCGAGTGCCAGCGAGATCCCGAAGATCCGCTGCATCGCGCGCTCGTGGATCTCGCGGGCAAGGTCGATCCGCGCGGCGAGCTGGTGGGCTCGCTCCTGCTGGCGGGTGGCTATGCGCGCGCTGGCGGCGAGCGCGGCCACCTTGCCGACCGTCCACATCGCGTGGCGCTCGGCGTCGGTAAGCGTGAAGCGGCCGCCGCCGCGGTCGGCCAGGATCACCCCGAACCAGTAGCCGGCCGCCGACAGCGGCGTGCAGGTCAGGGTGGTGATGCCGAGCGTCCGCGCGTAGCGAGCGGGCACCGCGCGCTCGATGTCCTCCGAGACCTCCACCACGCGGTCCTCTGCGAGCGCACGCTGCGCGATCGGAGCGTCCTCGAGCGTCGCGTCGATCTCGCGGATCTCGCCGGTATCAGCGCCGTGAACGCCCCGTACGCGCACGCGGTCCATCGAGCCGTCATAGAGGAACAGCGCGGCCCGCTCCATCGAGGTCAGGCGGCAGACGGCCTCGCAGAGTCGGTCGTAGAAGTCGCGCGCCCGTGTCTCCCCGTCCATGTTGGAGAGCAGCTCCACGAACACCTCGAGCGCCTCGACGCGCGCGCCTGCGTCCGCGGTGGGCGGCGGCACCGCTACTCGGCCGGCGGGATCGTGGTCATGCCGTTCCTACCGACCCGACCGACGGCGGTTACAGGAAGCAGCGCCCCTCGCCGCGGTAGGTCGGCGTCTCGTCCACGATCTCGCCGCCTGCGACCAGGTAGAGACGGTCGAAGCGCTCGCACAGCTCGCCGGCCTTGGCGTGGCGCAGGTAGACGCGGTCGCCCACCCGCAGCCGGTCGGCGGCGGGGCCGCGCACGGGGGTCTGCACCTCGCCGGCCCCCTCGAACGGGTCGAGCTTGAGGCCCTCGGGCAGCTGAGGGCGGGGGAGGCGGTCGCGGTTCGCCGCGCCTGACGCCAGGTAACCGCCTCCAAGCGCCGTCGCCACGCCGGCGCCAGGACGGCGGCTCACAGGAAGCGCGAACATCGCAGCCGGAAGCGGGGAGAAGGCCGCGTAGTCGTCGAACAGCCCGGGGCCGTAGAGGCCCGACCCGGCGGTGACCTCGCTCACGGCGGTCTCCGCCGACGTCGTGTGAAGGCTGCCGGTGCCACCGCCGTTGACGAGCTCGATCGGCGCCACCCGCCGGACCGCGTCCACGACGCGCTCACGGCGCTCGCGGATCTCGCGCGCCGACACGCGCTGCATCGCCTGGATCAGGGCGCCCTGGAGGCGGCGGCCGCGCGGACGGTCGCCGAGCCCGGCGATGTGGCCCTCATACGCCATCACGCCCGCCAGCTCGAACGCCGGCCGGCCCACGATCTCGCGCGCCAGCGCCGACGCCTGCTCCGGGGTCCTGATCGGCGATCGCTTCGGCCCGATCCTGATCCGCCCACCGCCGAGGTGGAACCCGGCGTCGACCTCGATGCAGACGCGTACGGGCACCCGCCGTCCGGGCGTAGCAGCCTCGATCAGGTTCAGGTGCTCGGTCGAGTCCACCATCAGCCTCGGCGCCCGCTCGCGCTCGAGCTGCGCCAGCTCGGCCAGCGCGTTGCGGTCGGTCGTCGGGTAGGCGAGCAGGAGGTCCTCGAAGCCGTGCTCTGCGAGCCAGAGGCTCTCGCGAAGCGTGAACGTCATCAGGCCGCGGAAGCCGCGGTTCCACTCGAGGACCGACTCGATCAGCCGGCGGCAGCGGACCGACTTGGTCGCCAGGCGCACCGGCTTGCCCCGCGCGCGGCGAAGCAGGTCGTCCGCGTTCGCCCACATCGCGTCGAGGTCCACGAACGCGAAGGGGGCCTCGACCCTGGCGAAGGCCTTCTCGTAGCGCTCGTGGTCGCCTGGCACGGGTGTGATCCTGCCTGATTCGAGGCGTGACTACCGTGAGGGAGTGAGCACGCGAGCCTCGCAGGGGACCGTTCCCGGCGCCAGCGCCGAGCGCGCGGCGAGCCGCGCGGTCCCGCCGACAGGCCTCGTCCTCGTCGCGATCGGCTCGACGCAGCTCGGTGCCGCGCTCGCGAAGTCGCTCTTCGACGAGGTCGGCCCGGCCGGGACCGTCTTCCTGCGCGTGCTGTTCGCCGCGCTGGTCCTCGTGGCGCTGTGGCGACCGCGCCTTCGCCGCTTCGGCCGCCGCGAGCTCGCGCTGGCGGCCACCTTCGGCGTGGCCCTGGCGGGGATGAACCTCTCCTTCTACGCGGCGATCGACCGCATCCCGCTCGGCGTCGCGGTAACGCTCGAGTTCTGGGGTCCGCTCGCGGTCGCGCTGCTCGGCTCGCGGCGGGCGCTCGACGTCGTCTGGGCGCTGCTCGCCGCGGCCGGAATCGTGCTCCTCGCGGATCCCGGCGGCGCCGCCGACGCGACCGGCGTCGTGCTGGCCCTGGTCGCCGGGCTCTGCTGGGCCGCCTACATCCTGCTCAGCCAGCGCGCTGGCCGCGCGTTCCCCGGGGGCACCGGGCTCGCGATCGCGATGAGCTTCGGAGCGGTGCTGCTGATCCCGGTCGGGGTCGGAGGCGCCGGCGCCGACCTGCTCACCCCGGGAGTGCTGGCGGCCGGCGCGGCCGTCGCCGTGCTGTCATCTGCCGTGCCCTACTCGCTCGAGCTCGAAGCGCTGCGCCGGCTCCCGGCACACGTCTTCGGCGTGCTCATGAGCCTCGAGCCGGGGGTGGCGGCGCTCGTGGGCTTCGCCGTGCTCGGCGAGGTCCTCGGAGCGCGTGAGGTGGTGGCGATCGTCCTGGTCGTGGCGGCGAGCGTGGGCGCCTCGCGAGCGGCGACGGGCGCCGCGCCGCGCGACGTGTGACTGCCCGTCAGCGCAGGTAGATCGGGTTCGACAGGATCCACGTGCGCTGGCGCCCGAAGACGTCGAGGCGGGCCTCGACTCGGTAGACGCCCGGCCCCTCGACGCGATGCTCGAGCTCGGCGCCGGCCGTCGAGCTCAGCAGCTCGCCGTCGCGGACCAGCCGCAGGATCGCGTCGCGGGGCAGCCGCGCGCGCAGCGTATGGTCGCCGGCTCGGCCCTCCTGGCCCATCGCCAGCGCGCCGCCATCGCTCTCGGCCCAGAACGAGAACCCCGCGGGCGGGCCGAGCGAATCCACGGCCAGGTAGCAGCGACCCGCACGCAGGGCGCCGTAGATCTGGTCGCGGTCGGGATCGAGCTCGCGCTGGAGCGGGCGCTCGCACAGCGCGTGGGTGCGCAGCTGGCGAAACGAGCGCCGGTAGCCCATCAGCCGCAGGACTCGCCCTCGACGGCGGACGCCGAACTGGTGCGCGTCGAGCCCGCCGATCGCGGCCACACGGCGGTCGCGCGTCAGCCGGTCCCACTCGGCGAGGTTCTCCGGCGGCGGGTGTGTGACGAAGCGCTCGGGGCGTGTCAGGAAGCGCACCGCGTCGATCGCCCCCCGCAGGCGCTCGCCGGTGTCGTTGAAGTAGCTCCAGAGCTCGATCCCGGTCAGCCCGTCGCAGTCGAGGTCGGTCCACGGGTAGCCGGGCGCCCAGCGCCGGAAGCGGTCGGAGCCGCGCGAGAACGGGTGGGCGGCGAAGCCGAAGCCTCCGGCGGCGGTCACGGCGGCGCAGATCTGCGCCGGACCGACGCCCTTGCGCTTCTGAACCTTGTCGATCCCGAACGCCAGGTAGTGGTTCTTGCCGGGCGGGGAGACCTCCTCGCCGACCAGCACGAGCGTCGAGCCGTGCCAGCGCTCCTCGCCGCGCTTCTTCGCCTCGAGCGTGTCGTGGTCGGTCAGAAGAACCGCGTCCACGCCCGCCTCGCGCGCGGCCGCGGCGATCTCGGGCACGGTCCCGGTGCCGTCGGAGTGCGTCGAGTGGAGGTGGACGACGCAGGCGACGTCGTGCAGGTCCGGGGGGCTCAGCATGCATCTAGGCTAGGCGGCCGCTTGATCGCCCACAGACACCGACACGAGGCTGACTTCTGAGCGTCGTCCACCACGACCTCTGCTTCGGCTGCGGGATCGCCAACGTCTTCGGCCTCCAGATCGAGCTCGAGCCGGCGGCGGACGGGGTGGCCGGGCGCTTCTTCGTCAAGCAGGACCACCAGGGCCCGCCGGGGGTGGCCCACGGCGGCGTGATCGCCGCCGCGCTCGACGAGGCGATGGCGCTCGCGGTCCACGCCGAGGGGATCGGAGCCTGGACGCGCAGCCTGCGCCTCGAGCTGTCCGCGCCGGCCGCGGTCGGGACGTTCGTCCACGTCGAGGCCCGGATCGACGTGCGCTCGGAGCGCCGGCTCGAGACGAGCGCCGAGGCGACGGGCGACGGCGGCGAGCGGGTGGCCGCGGCGACCGCCACGTTCGTCCGCAGGGACCTCGATAGCGTGTAATCGCCAGGCCCGATCAGGCCGCCAAAGGAGGCAGTAACCACGCCATGCCCGAGAACCTCACCCGCCAGATCCTCGGCGATCACCTCGTCGAGGGTGAGCTCACGCCCGGGTCGGCGATCGCCTTGAGGATCGACCAGACGCTGCTCCAGGACGCCACCGGGACGATGGCCTGCATGCAGTACGAGCAGCTCGGCGTGCCGCGGGTGAAGGTCGATCGAGCGGTCCAGTACATCGACCACAACGTCATTCAGCTCGACTACAAGAACCCCGACGATCACCGCATGCTCCAGGCGCTCGCGCGCAAGCACGGAATCGACTACTCGCGCCCCGGCAACGGCATCTGCCACTACGTGCACATCGAGCGCTACGCGAAGCCCGGCGGGATCCTCGTCGGCGCGGACTCGCACACCACCACCAGCGGGGCGCTGGGCATGATCGCGATCGGCGCGGGCGGGCTCGACGTCGCGGTCGCGATGGGCGGCTACCCGTACGAGATCGCCTGTCCCGAGGTCGTGGAGGTGAGGCTCGACAACACGCTCACGCGCCCCTGGGTGCAGGCGAAGGACATCATCCTCGAGCTGCTGAGGCGGTTGACGGTGCGCGGCGGCAAGAACAAGGTGTTCGAGTTCACCGGTCCCGGCACCGCCGACCTGTCGGTCCCCGAGCGCGGAACGATCGCGAACATGATCGCCGAGCTCGGCGCGACCTCGGCAGTCTTCCCGCCCGACGAGCAGACGCGCGAGTGGCTGCGCCGCCAGCAGCGCGAGGATGATTTCGAGGAGATCGGCCCCGAGGACGGCGCCTCCTACGACGAGCGCGTGGACATCGACCTCGCCGAGCTCGGCCCTCTGATCGCCAAGCCGCAGAACCCCGACAACGTGGTCCCAGTCGAAGAGGTGGCCGGGACTCGCGTCGAGCAAGTCTGCATGGGCTCCTCGGTCAACTCCGGGTACGCCGACCTCGCGCTGGCGGGAGCCGTGCTGGCCGACAGGGACGGCCAGCTGGTCGCTGAGCGCTGCACGGCCACCGCCACCCCGGGCTCACGCCAGATCCTTGTGGCGATCGCGGAGTCGGGGGTCTACCGCCAGCTCGTCGAGGGGGGCGTGCGGATGCTCGAGCCGGTCTGCGGCCCATGCGTGGGCATGGGCCAGGCGCCGCCGTCGGACGCGAACTCGCTGCGCACGTTCAACCGCAACTTCCCCGGGCGCTCGGGTACCCCCGAGGACTCCGTCTACCTCTGCTCACCGGCGGTCGCGGCGATCTCGCTGCTGCACGGCGAGATCCGCGACCCGCGCGAGTACGGCGACACGCCCGAGTTGCTCCCGCTTCCCGAGCTCAAGCCCTACGTGGACGACGTGCACATCTTCGCGCCGGCCTCCGAGGACGAGGCGGAGTCGATCGAGATCCCGCGCGGGCCGAACATCAAGGCGCCGCCCGAGCACACGCCGCTGCCGGACTCCCTCGAGGCGCGCGTGGCCACCGTCCAACCGGACAACATCTCGACCGGCGACCTCGCGCCCGACGGCGTGGTTGTCATGTCCTATCGCTCGAACATCCCGGCGATCGCGGAGTTCACCTTCCAGCACCGCGACCCCGAGTTCCGCAAGCGGATGAAGGAGTGGGGCGAGGGGTTCATCGTCGGCGGCCACAACTACGGTCAGGGCTCGTCGCGCGAGCACGCCGCGCTCGCCCCGCTCCAGCTCGGCGTCAAGGCGGTGATCGCGAAGTCGTTCGCGCGCATCCACAGGCGCAACCTCGTGGCTCAGGGGATCCTCGCGCTGACGTTCGTGGACGAGTCCGACTACGACCGCGCCGAGGTGGGACAGACGTGGTCGCTACCCGAGGTCAAGCGCGAGCTGGAGGAGGGGTCGGCGGGGATCACCGTGCGCATCGACTCCGGCGACGAGTTCGAGGTCACGCACGACCTCGCCGACAAGGAGCGCGAGATCCTCGTCGAGGGCGGCCTCCTGCACTATCTCCAGGAGCGCGGCGAGCAGGTG
>JBPCMT010000046.1:0-9962 GCA_051001995.1 Thermoleophilaceae bacterium | reverse complement strand
CTCGAGCGGACGGCGTTCGGACCGTTTCGACTCGACCGAGCCGGCGAAGGCGGCCGGCCGCTCGCCCCGGGCGCCAGCCGCCGCCTGATCCGTGCCGAGGTCGCGCGGCTCAGGGCCGCGGCCGGTGGTGCGCGAGCGTGACCGGGCTCCTCTGGGACAATCCCGCGCCGTGAGGCTGAGAGCCCTGAGGGGCGCTATAACCGTCGACCGCAACGACGCCGACGCGATCATGAGCGCCACCGAGGAGCTCGTGAGCGAGGTGATCGACCGCAACGGGATCGCCACCGACGACATGGTGAGCTGCATCTTCACCTGCACCGGCGACCTCGACGCCGAGTTCCCCGCGGTGGCGGCGCGGCGCCTTGGGCTGAGCGCCGTTCCGCTCCTGTGCGCGCGCGAGATCGACGTCCCCGGCTCGATGCCCCGGGTCATCAGGCTGATGCTCCACTGCTACCCCGACGACGGCGCCGAGCCGCAGCACGTCTACCTCCGCGAGGCGGTGGGGCTTCGCCGCGACCTCGGGGGCGCGCAGTGACCCGACAGCGCGCGCCGCTCCCCCCGCGCCGGTCGTTTGCGCCGGGCGCCTCCCGATGAGCCCGCTCGAGGTCAACGCGCGCGTCCGCGAGATCCCCGCCTATCCAGCCGCGGAGACCTACGAGCACGACGGCGACCTGGTCAAGCTCGCCTCGAACGAGACGCCGTGGGCGCCCCATCCCGCGGTGCTCGAGGCGGTTACGCAGGCGCTCGACGGCCTGAACCGCTATCCGGACCCCGACAAGACGCTCCTTCGGCGCCGGATCGCGGACCGCCACGAGACCTTCGCCGGCCGGGTGGCGGTCGGGAACGGGTCGTGCGAGATCCTCCTGGCGGCGGCGGCGGCGATGCTCGAGCCGGGCGCCGAGATCGTCTACGCGTGGCCCTCGTTCTCGATCTATCCACACCTGGCGGCGATGACCGGCGCGCGCGCGATCACGGTGGCGCTCGACTCGGACGGCCGCCACGACCTCGACGCCATGGCGACCGAGGTGACCGGAGCCACGCGCCTGCTGCTCGTCTGCAACCCGAACAACCCGAGCGCCACCGCGCTCCCGGTCGCCGAGCTCGACGCGTTTCTCGGCGAGCTGCCGGGCCACGTGACCATGATCCTCGACGAGGCCTACGTCGATTTCTCCACGTTCCAGGACCCCGACGAGTCGCTCGCACTGCTCGAGCGCCACCCCAACCTCGTGGTGCTGCGGACGTTCTCGAAGGTCTACGGGCTGTGCGGGCTCAGGGTCGGCTACGCGCTCGGCTCCGAGGATTTCCGCTCGGCCGTGGACCGGGTGCGCCAGCCGTTCTAGGTCAACGCGCTCGCGCAGGCGGCCGCCTCCGAGGCGATCCGCCACCAGGACGAGGTGGCGCGTCGCGTCGAGCGGACCGCCGTGGAGCGTCTCCACGTCGAGGCGGGGCTCGCCGAGCGCGACCTTGCGAGCACCGCCAGCGAGGCCAACTTCTCGTGGCTCTCGCTCGGTGGGCTCGACGAGGCCGCGGTAATCGGCGGGCTGACCCAGCGCGGGGTGATCGTCCGCCCCGGCGCAGCGCTCGGGGAGCCCGGCCGCATTCGCGTCACCTACGGCACCCGCGGCGAGAACGACCGCTTCCTGGAGGCGCTCGACGCGGCGATGGCCGAGGCGCCGGACGCCGAGAGCTGAACGGGCGCGGCGGCGCGCCCGGCTGCCGCTACCGGAAGGCGATCAGGCGGATCGGCCCCTCGGCCTTGAGGTGGCCGTTCATCACGATGAACTCGTCGCGCCCGTCGCCGTCGTGATCGATCGCGGTGACGTAGTCGCCCTTCCCGCGGGTCGTCTGGGCCATGTCGAGCCTGTCGAAGTCGCTCCCGCCGCGCCTGTTGAGCAGCATCAGGTCGGGCCTGTCCCTGTCGATCCTGCCGCCCTGGACGACGTACAGATCGGCGAGCCGATCGCCGTTCACGCGGCCGGCGGCCAGGTACTCGCCGCCCCTGACCTCGCGGCTGAAGCTCGGCTTGCGAAAGCGCGCCTCGCGCTGCGGGGTCGCCGTCAGGCGCCGCTCGGCCAGCCGGACCAGGTCGAGACGCCCGCGTCCGTCGACGTTTGCGAACAGCGCCGCCTCGCACGGGTCCGCGATGCCGAGCTCCCGAGTCGCGTCCTCGAAGCGAACGCCGCCGACGTTGCGAAAGAGGAAGAGGCGCTCCTCGCCGCAGACGAGCAGATCCTTGAAGCCGTCCTCGTCGTAGTCCACGGCCTGGATCGTCTTCCCGCCGACCTGACGATTGAGGCCGTACTCGCGACCCGGCCGGAACCGGACGCCGCCCTCGTTGATGAACAGCTTGTTCTTCGAGAACCTGGCATCGGCGCGGGGGAACATGTTGCCGACGTAGAGGTCGAGGAAGCCGTCGCGGTTGACGTCGATGAACGTGGTGTCCCGCCCGCGCCCTCGCCGGTCCTCGACGCCGTACTCGGCGGCCTCGTCAACGAACTCGCCATTCGGCCGCTGCATCCACAGCTCGTTGGGCCGCAGGCCGGAGCCGCGCTCGCCGCCGACCGTGCAGTAGAGGTCCTTGCGGCCGTTTCGGTCGACGTCGCCCCACGTGCAGTCGTGGCGGTCAGTCTTGGGGAAGGACTCCGGGCCGGTGTCCACCCTCTCGAAGCTCCCGCCGACGTCGCGGTGGAGCGTGCCCCCGGCGGGCTCGTAGTGGCGGTTGAGGAAGACGTCGTCGCGGCCGTCGCGGTCGTAGTCGGCGACCTCGGCCGACCAGGTGTGCGAGTAGTCGTAGAGCCCCACCTGGCGGCTGATGTCGAAGCCGCGCAAAGCGGCGCCGGCGGGTGCCGCGGCCAGCGCGGCAGCGGCCGCGCAGAGGAGCATTGCGATGAGGGTCGTCTTCAGCTTCATGGGGTACCGACTGCCTCGCGCAGCCTCGACACCGAACACGCGACCTGGTAGAAAGTAGCGATCGTGCAGCGCAAGGCCTCGCCATTCGACGTCTTCGTCTCCGTCTCCGCCACTCGCGGAGGCTCCTATTGGCGCGGCTACTGGACCTGGCGATTTAGCTAGGCGTCCGGCCTGCGGCCAACTCGGCCGCCGATCAGAGCGACTCCCTCGCCGGGCGCCCTACCGCCGGCCCTACGCGGGCTCAGCCGGTCCGTACGTAGGATTGACAACGGGTTCTCCGAAAGGTCCAGGTCCAGATGATGGTTGTGATGAAAGAGAGCGCCACGCTCGCCGACGTCGAGGCGGTGATCGAGCGCGTGGAGTCGGCCGGCGCCTCGGCGCACGTCTCGCGCGGTGAGCTCGTGACCGTGATCGGCGTGATCGGCGACCGCGAGCACGTCGGCAGCATCGAGCTGGAGGGCGCGCCGGGCGTCGACCAGCTCGTCCCGATCCTCAAGCCATACAAGCTCGCCTCCGCCCAGCTCAAGGAGGGCGCGCGCACGGTCGTCGAGGTGGACGGGCGCCGCATCGGCGGCCCCCACTTCACGACGATCGCCGGCCCCTGCACGGTCGAGTCGCGCGAGGTCATGCTCGAGACCGCCCGCACGGTTCGCGACGCGGGCGGCGGGCTGCTCCGGGGCGGTGCGTACAAGCCGCGCACCTCGCCGTACTCGTTCCAGGGGCTCGGCGAGGCCGGGCTGCGGCTGCTCCAGGAGGCGAAGGACGAGACCGGCCTGCCGATCGTCACCGAGCTGATGGACGTACGCGACCTCGACGCGGTGCTCGAGGTGGCCGACGTGATCCAGCTCGGCGCGCGCAACATGCAGAACTACACGCTGCTCACCGAGCTCGGGCGAACCGGGAAGCCGGTGCTGCTCAAGCGTGGGCTGTCCTCGACCCTCGACGAGCTTCTGATGTCGGCCGAGTACATCCTCAAGGAGGGCAACGAGCAGGTATTGCTCTGCGAGCGGGGCATCCGCACGTTCGAGACCGGCTACCGCTTCACCCTGGACCTGATGGCGGTCCCCGTGCTCAAGGAGCTTTCGCACCTGCCGGTGGTCGTGGACCCGAGCCACGCGGCGGGGAAACGCGACCTCGTGCTGCCGATGTCGCTCGCGGCGGCCGCCGCCGGCGCCGACGGCGTGATCGTGGAGATCCACCCCGCCCCCGAGGAGGCGATCTGCGACGGCCCCCAGGCGCTGCGTGGCGAGGACTTCTCCGACTACATGCGCCGCCTCGAGCAGGCGGCCGCGCTGGCCGGCAAGGAGCTCCAGCCGGTCGCGTGAAGCCCCGCTCCCAGCCTCGCGCTAGGTGCGGATAGCGCTCGCCGGCGTCGGGCTGGTGGGCGGCTCGATCGGCCTCGCTGCCCGTGAGCGTCTCGGCGCCGAGGTCTTCGGCTTCGACCCGGACGCCGAGGTGCTCTCGGTCGCTGTGGAGCATGGCGCGCTCGACCGGGCGGCGGCGTCGCTCGACGAGGCGCTCGCCGGCGCGGAGACGTGCTTTCTGTGCGCCCCGGTGGCGGCGCTGCCGGCGCTCGTGGGGGACGTGCTCGCGGCCGCACCGGGCGACTGCGTCGTGACCGACGTCGGCTCGACCAAGCGGCTCGTGACCGAGTCGACCGACGACGAACGCTTCGTCGGCGGCCACCCGGTGGCCGGGGCGGAGAGCTCGGGCGTCGAGAACGCGCGCGCCGACCTCTTCGACGGCGCCGCCTGGTACCTGACGCCGGGCCCGCGCTCGTCCGGCCTTCTCTACGAGCGCCTGCACCGAGTCCTCGTCGGACTCGGCGCTCACCCGGTGGCGATCGACGCGGAGACGCACGACCGGTTGCTGGCGACCGTCAGCCACCTGCCGCACGTACTCGCGAACGTGCTCGTGGCCCAGGCGGCGGGCGCGCTGCGGGGCGAGGGAGAGCCGCTGCCGCGGGTGGGCCCGAGCTTTCGCGACGCGACCCGGGTGGCCGGCGCCAGCACCGCCGTCTGGGCCGGCATCTATGAGACCAACGCCCCGGCGATCGCCGCCGAGATCGACGAGGCGGTGGATCGCCTGCGCGCCGTCGCCGCGACGCTGCGAAGGGGGCCGCCCGACGCGATCGAGGCCTGGAACGACGCCGCGCGCGAGGACCGCAGGCGGCTGCTCGAGGCGGAGCTCGCCGGCGGCGCGGTCCGCGAGCTGCGCGTGTCGGTGCCAAACCGGCCCGGGGTGGTCGGTCGCGTGGCGGTGGCGCTCGGCCGCGCCGGCGTGAACATTGTGGACATGGCGCTCGCGCCGGCCCCAGACATGCGCTCGGGCGCGATCACGCTCTGGATCGCCGGCGACCACGAGGCTGCCCGCGCAGCTGAGCTGATCGCCGAGCTCGGCTTGCCGGTGGTCGAGCCGTGAGGCCGCGATGACGCGCTTCGAGCCCGCCGGGCCCCTGCGCGGCACGCTCGTCCCGCCGCCCGACAAGTCGATCTCGCACCGCGCGGCGCTGTTCGCCGCGATGAGCGATGAGCCCGTCACGATCCGCGACTTCCTGCAAGCCGAGGACACGATCGCGACGCTCGACGCGATCCGCTCGTTGGGCGCCGGCGTCGAGACGATCGGCTCCGACGTCCTGGTCCGCGGCGTCGGCCTGCACACGGCCCAGGCGGCCACGGGGGGGATGCTCGACGTGCGCAACGCGGGCACGCTGCTGCGGCTCCTGCCCGGATGGCTCGCCGGGCAGCCGGGCGGATGGTGGACCCTCACCGGCGACGAGTCGATCATGCGCCGTCCCGTCGATCGGGTGGCCGAGCCGCTGCGGCGGATGGGCGCGCGGATCGAGGCGCGCGAAGGGCGCCTGCCGCCGCTCACGATCCAGGGCGGAGAGCTCACAGGCGCCGAGCACGAGCTGCCGATGGCCAGCGCCCAGGTCAAGTCGTGCCTGCTGATCGCCGGGATGCTGGCCGAGGGCGAGACGGTCGTGCGCGAGCCGGCGGCGAGCCGCGACCACACCGAGCGCATCCTGAGGCGCGCCCGCGTGCCCTTCGAGCAGGAGGGGGGGACGGTTCGGATCCGGCAGGTGGACGAGCTGGAGCTGGACGGGCTGGCCGTGCCGGGCGACGCCTCCTCGGCCGCGTTCGCGGTCGCCGCCGCCGCCTGCATCGAGCGCTCCCGCATCGTGATCGAGGACGTGGGGCTGAACTGGACGCGCACCGCCTTCCTGCGAATCGCCGCCCGCATGGGGGCGGTCGTGCTCGGCGACCTCGAGGAGCCGCCCCCGGAAGGCGCCGCCGCCGCCGGAGCCTTCTCGCCCGCCGACGAGCCGGTCGGCGAGCTCGACGTGGCCGCCGCCCCACTCGAGGGCACGTGCGTCGAGGGAGCGGAGGTGCCGCTCGCGATCGACGAGCTGCCGCTGGTCGCGTTACTCGGCTGCTTCGCCGAGGGCGAGACCGTGGGCCGCGGGGCGGCCGAGTTGCGCCACAAGGAGAGCGACCGGATCGCGGCGGTCGTGGAGGGGCTGGGCGGCCTGGGGGCGCGGATCGAGGCGCTCGAGGACGGGTTCGCCGTGCACGGGACGGGCGGGCTGGAGGGCGGCACGCTCGATGCCCGCGGCGACCACCGGATGGCGATGCTGGGCGCGGTCGCCGGGCTCGCGTCGCGGCGCGGGGTGGAGGTCGTCGGAATGGAGGCCGCCGCGGTGTCCTACCCTGAGTTCGAGCGCGACCTCGGGAGGCTCGTGGAGCGCTGATTGCGGGCCGCCTCGCCATGATGTAGGGATGGTCGTGGCGATCGACGGTCCCGCCGGGGCGGGGAAGAGCACGGTCGCGCGCGCGACGGCGGCGGCGCTCGGCTTCACCTACCTCGACTCGGGCGCGATGTACCGGGCGGCCGCGCTCGCGCTGCTCGAGCGCGGCGGCGAGCCGGCGCAGCACGCGGCCGAGCTCGAGGTCGACCTCGGTGAGCGCGTCGTGGTCGACGGCCGCGACGTGACCGAGGCGATTCGCGTCCCAGAGGTGACCGAGGCGGCGTCGCGGATCGCGGTCGAGCCCGGGGTGCGAGCCGCGCTGGTGGACAAGCAGCGCGCGCTGCTCGACGGCGGCGACTGGGTCGCCGAGGGGCGCGACATCGGCACGGTGGTGGCGCCGGACGCCGAGGTCAAGGTCTTCCTCATCGCGGCGCCGGAGGAGCGCGCCCGGCGGCGGGCAGCGGAGCTCGGGACCGACTGGCGCACCGTGCTCGCCGACCAGACGCTGCGCGACGAGCAGGACCGCTCGCGCGAGGCCTCGCCCCTGCGGGCCGCGGGCGACGCCTTTGCGCTCGACACCACCGGCCGGACGGTCGAGGAGGTCGTCGCGGAGATCGTGGCGCTGGTACGTGGCCGGCAGCGCGGATGAGCGCCGGCGGACTCCCGAAGGTCGCGGTCGTCGGCTACCCCAACGTCGGCAAGTCCACGCTCGTCAACCGGTTGACCGGGGCGCGCGAGGCCGTGGTCCACGAGCAGCCCGGCGTCACCCGCGACCGCAAGGAGATCGAGTGCGACTGGAACGGCCGCTCGTTCCTGCTCGTGGACACCGGCGGGGTCGACGAGTCCGAGCGCGGCGGCCTCGCGGCGGCCGTTCGCGCGCAGGCGCGCCAGGCGATGTCCGAGTCGGCGATCGTGATCCTGGTCGTGGACGCGCGGGCGGGCATCCGCCCCGGCGACGACGAGCTCGCGCGTGAGTTGCGCTCGGCGCCCGTCCCGGTGATCGTGGCCGCGAACAAGATCGACCACGTGTCCGCCGTCCCGCTCGCCGCCGAGCTCCACGGGCTCGGGCTTGGGGACCCGGTGGCGGTGTCCGCGGTGCAGGGGCTCGGCACCGGCGACCTGCTCGACCGCGTGGCGGCGGCCCTGGCGGAGCTCGCGCCGTTCGAGGAAGAGGAGGACGCCGGGGCCCGCGCCGCGCGGCTCGCGGTCATCGGCCGTCCGAACGTCGGCAAGTCCTCGCTCGTCAACGCCTTCCTCGGCCAGGAGCGCGTGATCGTCTCCGAGCTCGCCGGCACGACGCGCGACGCGATCGACACCCGGCTCGAGCTCGACGGGCGCGAGCTCGTGCTCGTGGACACCGCGGGTCTGCGCCGGCGCGCGAAGCTCGCTGGAAGCGTGGACTACTACGCCCAGCTTCGCTCCGAGCGCGCGGCCGAGCGCGCCGACGTGGCGATCGTGGTCTGCGACGCCGCCGAAGGGCTCCGCAGCGAGGACCTGCGCGTGGCCGAGGTCGCGATGAAGAGCGGCTGCGCCACCGTCGTCGCGCTCAACAAGTGGGACATCGGGAGCACCGACCTCGACGACGCGGCGGCGCGCGGGCGCGCGAAGCTGCGCCTGCGACCGCGCCTGATGACGGTCTCCGCGCGGACCGGGCGCGGCGTCGCCCGGCTGCTGCGCGAGGCGGTCGCGCTGTCCGACCGCGCCGCGCACCGGATCGCGACCGCCGAGCTCAACCGCTTCCTGTCCGACCTCCAGGCGACCCGTGAGCCGCCCAGCGTCCGCGGGCGCCGCCTGCGCCTCTACTACATGACGCAGTACGAGACCCGCCCGCCGCGCTTCGCGATCCAGGTCTCGGACCGCGGTCGCGTGACCCGCGACTACGCCTTCTTCCTCGAGAACCGCCTCCGCGAGCGCTACGCGATGGAGGGCGTGCCGCTGGTGATCGACTACCGCGGGCGCGACGACGGCCGTCGCGGGCGGCCCGATCGCTCGGCGCGAGCCCGTGACGCTGCCGGATAGAGCGTCCGCGCGCCGGCGCCGCGGCACGGGTCCTGCCTCCGGCGAGCCTCGAGCTCGGGGTCGACCGCGGCGCTGATCGACCTTGTGTCGGATAGCGAGACAAAGTCCGATCATCGACGGCCGGAGCGCCGGTCGCGACCGCGCCTACTCCGGCTCGGGGCGCTCCTCGCCGGGCCAGCTGCCGGTGATGCCGTAGAAGCCCTGGCGCGAGAAGCGCTCGACGACGGTTCGGCTGACCTGGAACACCGCTCCGCGCAGGGCCATCGCCACGAGCAGCTTCGGCCAGGAGGGGTCGCGGTGCTCGGGCTCGGGCGGCTCCTCCTCGTCGATCAGCCCCCAGACCTGCTCGAAGACCTTCTTGCCGAGGAAGCCTCCCAGGAAGCCTCCGACCACGCTCACCGGGATGAACAGGACCTTCGCCATTCGATCAGCTCCTCATTTCGTCTTGGGTTCGTCGGGCTCCTCGCGCGGCGCGAGCTGGATCTCGCGCTCCGCATCCGGCACTCCGGCCTCGAGCTCGCGCGACCGCTCGAGCTCGGCGTTCAGCTCGGCGCCCAGCAGCACCGCGATGTTGGTGATCCATAGCCAGACCAGGAAGGTGATCACTCCTCCGAGCGTGCCATAGGTCTCGTCGTACGAGCCGAAGTTGGCGACGTAGAACGCGAAGCCGATCGACGCGAGTACCCACAGCAGCAGCGCGACGACGCTGCCCGGCGTCACCCAGCGAAACCCCGTCTGCTTGACGTTGGGCGCGACGTAATAGAGCACGGAGATCATCGTGACCACCACGAGCACCAGCGCCGGCCACTTGGCGATCTTCCACGCCGCAACAGCCGTGTCCCCGATCCCGAGCGGCCCGGCCACCGCCTCGACGACTGGGCCCGTCAGGACGAGCGCCAGCGCGGTCGCCGCCAGCAGCAGGACCATCACCAGCGTCACGGCGATCTGCAGCGGCCGCAGCTTCCAGAACGGCCGCCCTTCGTCGGTCTCGTAGATCTTGTTCGAGGCGCGGATGAAGGCTCCCACGTAGCCGGACGCCGCCAGCAGCGCGCCGACCAGGCCGACCACGAACAGCACCCCCGCTGCCTGCTCGCTGCTGGTGATGTTCTCGATCGGCTCGGTGAAGGTGTCGGCCGCCGACGCCGGCCCGAGCTCCGTGACGATGTCAGTCACCGTCTGCGTAGTCGTCTGCGGGTCGCCGAACAGGCCGAGCAGCGAGACGAGCACGATCAGCATCGGGAACATCGAGAGCACGCCGTAGTAGGTGAGCGCGGCCGCCCGGTCG
>JBPCMT010000045.1:0-10999 GCA_051001995.1 Thermoleophilaceae bacterium | reverse complement strand
GCGTCGCGCGCCAACGGTGGCGCGGCCGCCTGCCCTACGCGGTGGAGTTCGAGAGCCGGACCACGGTGGTCGACCGTCCGTTTCGGATCGAGGGCGTCACGACCGGGGAGCTCGAGGGCCGCGGGCTCTGGCGACTGTTCGAGCGCGACGGCGTGATGGCCGTCCTCTACCAGTGGGACGTCGCGACCACGAAGCCTTGGATGAATCGGCTCGCGCCGCTGCTGCGCCCGGCCTTCCGCTGGAACCACGACGCGGTCATGCGCGGCGGCGGCGAGGGGCTGGCGCGACGGGTGGGCGGGCTGCTGGTGGCCGCGTCCTGACCCGGCGCGGAGGACGCCCCGAGTCACGGCTCAGGCGTCCCCGTCGAGCCCCGGGAAGTCGTCGTTGGGCACCGGGTTGGCATCCTCGCGGACCGACGGCGGGTCGACGTTGAGGTCGACCAGTAGGCAGAACGCCTGGGTGCGGTCGTCGAGCGCGATGCAGGTGCGAAAGAAGCCGTCGCCGAGGCGGATCGTGTTCGCCGTCTGGAGGTTGCGCAAGACCTCCTCGCTGCCGTGCGCCTCGACGTAGCTCTGCACGAGGCGCGCATTCTCCTCGGTGGCGTCGGTCTCCGAGACGATCAGCGGCTGGAGGGCGAGGCTCGACACGAGCAACGCCACCGCGCCGGCGCAGAGGAGCGCGGTGCCGGTGCGGTCGTGCACCACCTCGACCGGCGGCCCCGCCTCGCCGGTGGCGGCCTCACCGCGCCGCTGGCGCTCGACGAGCCGGCGCGCCAGCCACGGAGCGATCAGCCCCACCAGCAGGAGGTTCCCAAACGAAGCGAGGATCACGCCGAGGAAGACGTCGGTGTCCTCGCCGGTCGGAGACAGCAGGTGGATGATGAATCCGTCGGCGAGCGTGAGCACGGCGAACGCGGGCCACTGCCACGCGCCACGGAGCCGCCAGCGAAGCCGGCGCGGCCAGAATCGCTCCTCGGAGCTCACCGAGCGAGAGCCTAGATGGGCGCCGTACGCCGGATACCATCGGTGTCGATGCCGCGTGCCCCACGCCCCGCCTCAGAGGAACTGTGGGTGGCCCACCTGGGCCGCATCCCCTACGAGGAGGCCGAGGCGCTTCAGGCGCGCGTGCGGACGGCGCGTATCGCCGGCGAGATCCCCGACACGCTGCTGCTACTGGAGCACCCGCCCGTCTACACGAAGGGGCGCAGGACCGCCGCGAGCGACCTCCCGATGGGCGAGGACTGGTACCGGACGCAGGGCATCGACGTGCGTCCGACCGACCGCGGCGGCCGCGTCACCTACCACGGGCCGGGCCAGATCGTCGGCTATCCGATCGTCGCGATCAGCGACGTGATGGCCTACCTGCGCGCGATCGAGCGCGCCCTGATCCAAGCGCTGGCGGACGAGGGGATCGCCGCCGAGATCCGCGAGGGCCTGACCGGCGTGTGGGTCGGCGAGCGCAAGATCGGATCGATCGGCGTGCACGTCTCGCGCGGCGTTACGACGCACGGCTTCGCGGTCAACGTCGACTGCGACCTCCAGCCGTTCGAATGGATCGTGCCGTGCGGAATCGACAACGTCCGGATGAGCTCGGTGTACCTCGAGACGCGGCGGACCGGCGCGATGGCGTGCTTTCGCAGGCGGGTCGCGTGGCGCTTCGCCGAGGAGCTCGGGCTGCGCCAGCGGCTCGTGTCGTCGCGCCGGCTACTGGATGCCGCCGATCCCGGACGCGAGCGCCGGACAGTGGCCCTCGCGGGAGCCGCCCGGTGAGCGCCACCCGCTCGCGCGCGAACCCCGGCGGCGCGCGCGTGCTCGACATGGGCGAGGTGCGCCCGTTTCGCGAGCGCAAGCCGCCGTGGCTGAAGGTGCCCGCCCCCGGCGGCGCCTCGTTCCGCGAGCTCAAGGGCATGATCGACGGCCAGTCGCTGAACACCGTCTGCGAGGAGGCGGCCTGCCCGAACATCGGCGAATGTTGGGAGCGCGGGACGGCCACGTTCATGATCCTCGGCGACACCTGCACCCGGCGCTGCGGCTTCTGCAACGTCAAGACCGGGAAGCCGACCCATGCCGACCCGCTCGAGCCCCTGCGGGTCGCGCAGTCGGTCAAACGCATGGGGCTGCGCCACGCCGTCGTGACGAGCGTGGACCGCGACGACCTTCCCGACCTCGGGTCGAGCGCCTTCGTGGGCGTGATCCGCTCGATCCGCCGGCTCGCTCCGGGCTGCAAGGTCGAGGTGCTGACGCCCGACTTCCAGGGCCAGGAGATGCCGCTCGCCCGCGTCGTGGCCGAGCGCCCCGACGTCTTCAACCACAACGTCGAGACCGTGCCGCGGCTCTACCCGCTGGCGCGGCGGGGCTCGCGCTTTCGACGCTCCTGCCGCGTCCTGCGCAACGCCAAGCAGATCGGCGGCGACGGCGTGGTGACGAAGTCGGGCCTGATGGTGGGCCTCGGCGAGACGCGCGCCGAGCTGCTCGAGACGTTCGCGGCCCTGCGCGAGCACGAGGTGCAGGTCCTGACGGTCGGGCAGTACCTGCGCCCGACGCGCGAGCACCTGCCGGTGGTCCGCTACTGGCACCCGGACGAGTTCGCCGACCTCGAGCGCGAGGCCTACGCGCTGGGGTTCGAGGCGGTCGCGGCCGGCCCGCTCGTGCGCTCGAGCTACCACGCCGAGCAGACGCTCGAGCACGCGGCCATCGAGTAGCGATCCCGCAGTAGCCTTCGAGCATGTCGGAGGGGCAGGGGCCTCCACAGTCCGCGGGCGCCGCGTTCACGCCGGCCGGGCCCGTCACGCCGGCCGCGCCAGCCGGCTGGTACCGCGACCCCTCCCGTCCAGATCACCTCCGCTGGTGGGACGGGGCGAATTGGACCGGGCACACGCCGCCCGGCTCGGGACGACCGGGTGCCGGGCCCGCGCCCGCCGAAGGCCCCCCCGACGGGCTCGCGGTCGCCTCGCTTGTGCTCGGGATCGTCGGCGTCTTCATCCTCGCGCTCCCGTTCGGGTTCGTCGCGCTACGGAGGATCCGCCGATCCGCCGGGCGGCGCGGACGAGGCCTCGCGACCGCGGGCGTCGTGCTCGGGTTCGGCTGGATCCTGATCTTCGCGGTTGCCGGTGTGCTGGCGGCCAGCGGCGTCTTCGACCACGAATCGAACGCCGAGCGCTTCGCCGGCGAGGAGGCCGAGGTCGCCGCGGTGATCGACGAGTTCGACGCGGCGCCGGACGACAGCGGCTTCGAGAACCTCTGCGACGAGGTCTTCGCCCCACAGCTCGAGGCCCGCATCGCCGCGGGGGTCGGAGAGTCCTGCGAGGAGTTCTACGCCGGAATCCTCGAGCGCCGCGGCTTCTTCGCTCCAGTCGAGATCGAGCAGCTCACGGTCGAGGGGACCGTGGCCCGCGTTCGGATCGACGAGGGAGGGAAGCCGGCCCTGCTCATCCTCGCCGAGCGAGAGTCACGATGGCGGATCGTCGCGATCCGCTAGCGCGAATGGCGCTCTCTGCGGGCTTGCGACCCCTGGAGTGCGACGTCATCTGTCAGCCTGCTCGCTTGCCACCGTGCCCCCTGACGAGTGTTTCCGCTCAAGGACAACATCCCGACGCGCCGCTTTCCGGTCCTGACGGTCGGCCTGATCGTCGCGAACGTCCTGATGTTCTTCCTCTTCCAGGAGGCCAGCCTGTCGCTGAGCGGCGCCTCGGTGGACCAGCAGCGGGTTGTCGAGTACGGCGCGATCCCGTTCGAGATCAGCCACCCCGGCAGCGAGTGCGCCGTGACTGCCGGCGGGGGCCGGATCGCGTGCGAGGGAATGACCGGCGTGCAGGGTCAGGCGCCGGACCAGCCGCCGGTGTGGCTCACGCTCCTCACCTCGATGTTCATGCACGGCGGCCTGCTCCACCTGCTCGGCAACATGCTGTTCCTCTGGATCTTCGGCAACAACATCGAGGACTCGATGGGTCGGTTTCGGTTCATCGCCTTCTACCTCGCGGGCGGCCTGGTGGCGCTGCTCGCGCAGACGCTGCTCGAGCCGGACTCCACAGCCCCCACGATCGGGGCGAGCGGCGCGGTGGCGGCGGTGCTGGGAGGCTACGCGCTGCTGTACCCGCGCGCCCGCGTCAAGACGCTCGTGATCATCATCTTCTTCATCACGCTGATCGAGCTCCCGGCGCTGCTCGTGCTCGGCCTGTGGTTCCTGATCCAGGTGCTCTACGGCACGGCGGAGCTCGCCCAGCCGGTCGGCGGCATGGGCGGGGTCGCCTACTTCGCCCACATCGGCGGCTTCATATTCGGCCTCCTGCTGATCAAGCTGGTCGCGAACCGCCCGCACCGCGACTATGAGATCGACCGGCGGATACCCGTCTACTGAGGAGCGCGACCGATGGCCCGAACGCTGATCCTCGCCGGGGCGGTCGCCCTCGTCGGGCTGCTCGCCTTCCTCACGCTCAGCGTCGCGCTCGAGGACGGCGTGACCGTGATCGTGGTGCTCTCGTTCGTGATCATCGTCGTCCTCGGATTCGGCGTGCTCGGCGCGCTCACCTCGGCGGACGATGAATAGCCCGCTCCAGGGCGGCCGCAAGCGGGGGCTCGGCTGGGACGGACCTTCGCTCGGCGGTCGGCGCGGCACCCGCGGGCGTCTCCGGCGCCGGCTGGCGGTGGCGGCGGGCCTCGTCGCCGGCGTGGCCGGGTGGCTCGCCTTCGGAGACGGAGACGTCGGCGACTCGTCGCGGCTCGGCACGCTCGGCGTCCTGACGCCGGGAGCCGAGCGTGAGCCCGCCCCGGAGGGACGGCCGCAGCCGAGCCGCGCCGACGAGGCGGCGCTCTCGCTGGGAGGGCGCGACGAGGTGGCGGTCGAGTTCGAGGATCCGCCGGCGGCGGGCCTGCTATTCGACCTCGACAGCGGCGACGTCCTGTGGCGTCGCCACGCGCATGACGAGCGGCCGGTGGCGAGCCTCACGAAGATCATGACCGCGCTGCTGGTCGCCGAGGACCTCCGCCGCCCCCGCCGTCAGGTGGAGATCGGCAGCGACGCCGCGGGCCTCGAGGCCTCCGGCGGGGTGCTGGGCTCAGCGGTCGGGCTCGAGGCGGGGATGCGCGTTTCCGTCGGCGCCCTCTTTCACGCGATGCTGATCTCCTCCGCGAACGACGCCTCGACCGCGCTGGCGATCGAGAGCGCCGGCTCGGTCGCGCGCTTCGTCGAGGGCATGAACCGGCGCGCGCGGCGGCTCGAGCTCGACTGCACTCGCTTCGTCTCGGCCCACGGGCTCGAGCCCGAGAACCGCTCGTGCGCGGCCGACCTCGGCGCCCTGACGCGTCTCGCGATGGCCGAGCCCCTGATCGAGCGCGTCGCGCGCAAGCCGCGCGCGGTGGTCGACTTTCCGATCGCCGGCGGCAGGCGACACCTCGCCACCACCAACCCGCTGCTACAGGAGGGCTACGCGGGCACGATCGGGCTCAAGACCGGCTTCACCGAGCAGGCGGGGTCCTCGCTCGCGGCCGTCGTCCGCCGCGACGGGCGCACCCTTGGCGTGGTGCTGCTCGACTCCGAGGACCCGTCCGGGCAGGCGGAGAAGCTGTTCGAGGCGGTCCCGTCGGGCGGGCGCCCCGGGCGCCGGTAGCGTCAGCCTTCGCCGGGCGGGGGCGTGATGTCCTTCGGCCGGCGCTCGCCGCGCAGGTGCTGGATCGCGGTCCAGCCGACCGCCGCGGCGGGAACCGCGAACAGCGCTCCCACGATCCCGGCCACGACAGCTCCGGCGGTGAGCACCAGCAGGATCGCCACCGGGTGCAGGCGAATCTGGCGCCCGACCAGCACCGGGTAGATGAGGTCGCCCTCGAGCTGCTGGATCGCCACGATCACCCCGACCACGATCAGCGCGGTCACCGGCCCCTCCGACACGAGCGCGACCAGCGCGGCAACGAAGCCGGCGGTGAAGGCGCCCACGAGCGGGAAGAAGGCGCCGAAGAACGTGAGTACGGCGAGGGGGAGGACGAGCGGAACGCCGAGGATCGCGAGCGCGACGCCGATCGTGACGCCGTCGAAGAGCGCGACCAGCGCCACTCCGCGCAGGTAGTGCCCGAGCGTCGACCACGAGGCGCTCCCGACCTCGCGGACGCCTTCGCGCCTGCGGGCCGGGACGAGCGCCACGATCCAGTTCCAGATCCCGTGGCCGTCCTTCAGCAGGAAGAACAGCAGCACGAGCGCGAGCAGCAGCCCGGTGACGAGCTCGCCCACGAACAGCGCGCCAGTCACGACGCCCTGGCCGATGCCGCCGACGTTGTCCTGCAGCGAGGTCAGCGCGTCGTCGATGGCGCCGTCGATCTCCGCCTGCGAGAAGCCGACGCGCTCGAGCGTCGAGCCGATCTGGCCGAGCCCCTCGCGCAGGCTCTCGCCGAGGTCGCCGAACTCGCTGACCACCGACGGCGCAAGCACGGCGGTCAGGCCGCCCAGCAGGGCGAGCGCGACGAGCATCACCACAAACGCGGCGATCGCGTCCGGGATGCGGCGGCGCAGCCAGTCGGCCGCCGGCATCAGGACCGTCGCCAGGAAGACGGCCACGAGGAGCGGCAGCACCACCAGCCGGAGCTGGACGACGACGTATCCGGCAACGGCGAGCGCCGCGGCGACGAGGAGGAACTGCAGGCTGACCTGGGCGGCCCTCGCGAGCGGGGTGTCGGCCGCGGGACCCAGCACCGTCGCTCGCAGCGAGCCTCCGGCGCCGCGACGCGCCGGGTCCGGCGGCTCCGACGCCTGCCTCACGCCTCCTGCCTGCGCCGGAAGCGCAGCCCCGTTATCTGGGCGTCGGTCCGGCTCTCGATCTCCGCCCGGTAGCCGTCGAGGTCGATCACCTCTCCGACCTCCGGCATCCTGCCGAGCATCTCGAGGATGTGGCCGCCAATCGTGGCCTCATGGGGGTCCGGCAGCTCGAACCCGAGCTCTTGGGCGAGGAGGCGAATCGGAGTCGATCCGTCGACGACGGTGGCGTCGCCGTCGCGCCGGATGTGCTCGGCCGCCTCGACGTCGAACTCGTCCTCGATCTCCCCGACCAGCTCCTCGAGGATGTCCTCGAGCGTCACCAGCCCGACGGTCGTCCCGTGCTCGTCCACGACCAGCGACATGTGCTGGTGGCGCCGCTGGAGCTCCCGCAGCACCTCGTCGATCAGCGTGGACTCCGAGAAGCGGCTGACCTCGCGCGCGAGGTCGCCCAGCTTCGTGTCCTCTCCCTTCAGCGCCACCGAGAGTAGGTCCTTGATGTGCACTACGCCCACGACCGCGTCCAGGCCCCCGCTCTCCGGGTCGCAGAGGGGTAGGCGCGTGTGGCCGGTGTCCATGGCGCGACCGGCGGCCCCGCGGACGTCGCTATCGGTCGTCACGTAGTCGATCTCCGGCCGCGGCATCATCACCTCCCGCGCCCGCATGTCGCCGAACGAAAAGATGTTTTCGGACAACCGCCAGTCCTCGGGCTGGATCTCGCCGGCGACCTGGCTCTGGCGCAGCAACGAGCGCAGTTCCTGCTCCGAGTGGGGCGAGTGGCCGACCTCGCGCGCCGGGGGAACGCCGAACGGCTTGAGTACCAGATTGCCCATCCCGTTGAAGAGATCCACGAGCGGCTTCGTGACGAGGTAGAAGATCCGCATCACCGGCGCCACGAGCAGCGACGTCCGTGCCGTGCGCGAGATCGCCAGGCTCTTCGGCGACAGCTCGCCGAGGACCACGTGGAGCGTCGTGGTCACCAGGAAGGCGATCAGGAAGGCGATCGGCAGCCCGACGACCTCGGCGCCCTCTCCGATCAGCGGCTCCAGCAGCGCCTCGAACACCGGCTCGGCGAGCGCACCGAGGCCCAGGCTCGCGATCGTGATCCCGAGCTGGCAGGCCGCGAGATAGGCATCGAGGTGATCCACGGCGTGGCGCACCGAGCGCGCGCCCGGCCGCTTCTGACGCTCGAAGTCGTCGACCTGGGTGGGTCGTAGGCGAGTGATCGAGAACTCGGTGGCTACGAAGAAGCCATTCGCGGCGACCAGCGCGAGGGCGGCGATCAGCTCGAGCGCCATCGTCTCCCCGCCGAACGCGGGCCGGTACTCGAGCTGTCGTCGTCGGACGTCACGTCTAGATGGCGGGCTGAGCGCACTCGAGCCGCCGGGCGCGGTCCCGATGAGGCAGGGAGCGCATCTGTCGGCGACATCTTAGCCTCGCCTCCAGCGCTCTTCGCGCGGGCCGGCCAGCGCGACGGTGGGGTCGAAGGCCCGCGGTTAGACTCGAAGTCCTGTCGGGGCCATAGCTCAGTTGGAAGAGCGCCTGCCCTGCAAGCAGGAGGTCGCCGGTTCGAGCCCGGCTGGCTCCACTTTCGTTCGAAGACCTGCACCGACCCGGGTGCGGTGCACCAAGAAACGGGACAAGTCGCCTAAGTAAAGGTTCGGCGTCACTCAAGCATCAGCTAAGGAGTCCGCTCGGGCTCCATCGCGCCGGGGAGCGCCGCGGCCCCCACCAAATCCTGCAGCGACGCGTGCTCGGAGTCGCGAAGCCGCCGAGCCAGACCGCGATTGATACGGGACGGCCAGAGCGGGCCGCCGTAGACGAACCCCGTATACGCCTCGATCAGGGTCGCCCCTGCGCGCAGGCGCTGCCATGCGTCATCCACCGTCTCGATCCCGCCGACGGAGACGAGCACGAGCTGCCGCCCGACACGCTCGTGGAGCCGCTCGAGAACCTCCAGCGCCCTCACCTTCAGCGGAGCGCCTGAGATTCCGCCATCGCGGCTCCAGAGGGCCGGGTCCGAGACCAGCCCATCGCGTCCCGCCGTGGTGTTGGTCGCGACGATGCCGTCGAGCTCTAGCTCGAGCGCGAGGTCGGCGATCGCGTCGATCTCCTCGTCGCTCAAATCGGGGCCGATCTTCGGAAGCAACGGGACGTGCGCGCCGACCGTGCTGAGCTCGTCGCGCACCTCGGCGGCGAGAGCTCGCAGCGCGTCGACCGCCTGCATTCCACGCAGCCCCGGAGTGTTGGGTGAGCTGACGTTCAGGACCAGGAAGTCCGCGAGCGGGGCGAGCCGGCGGACCGAGGCTCGGTAATCGCCGCCGGCTTCGTCGACGGGGACGGCCATCGACTTTCCGACGTTCACTCCGACGATCGTCTGGCCGCTCCGGTTGCGCAGCCGGCGCGCCGCGACCTCCGCGCCCGAGTTCGGGAAGCCCAGCCGGTTGAGCACGGCGCGGTCCTCGGGCAGCCGCCACACGCGCTTGCCGTCGTTCCCGCGCTGTCTTCGCGCCGTCACGGTGCCCACCTCGACGAAGCCGAACCCCAGTGCGCCGAGGCTCTCGAACCAGGTCGCGTCCTTGTCCATGCCTCCGGCGACACCGAGCGGACTGGGGAAGGTCCGGCCGAGCGCTCTCACGTGCAGGGTCGAATCCTTCGGCTGAAGCGCTCGCCACAGTCCGGCGCGAAGGCCGGGAATGGCGGTGAGGGCGCGCAAGGTCCGCGCGGCGAGTGAGTGTGCGGCCTCAGCGGGGAGGCGCTGGATGATCGACTTGAAGAAGAACCGGTAGATCAAGGCCCAGAGCGGAAGCAAGCCTACTGGGCATCCGCTCGGGGCCCCGGTTGCGCCCGCCTTCTCGTGGGTAGAGGATGGGTAGCGACCGGAGGAGACGATGGCGGACGACGAGGCGCGGACGGCGACGAAGGACTCGCACGACGCGGAGGCCAAGGAGCAGGACGGCCGGACCGGCACCGACCAGGAGATCGGTGACACGGTCACCGAGAAGCAGGCGCTCCACGAGGGCGGGACCGGCGACGGGCAGGCGACGCCGGAGGCCCCGGGCTCCACGCCCGCCGGCGGGCGCGCCGAGCTCTCGAACTTCGAGATCATCAACCACTACTTCAACCGCGCCGCTGAGCGGATCGGGTTGCGCGACGACGTGGCGGCGGTCCTGCGCTCGGCCTACCGGGAGGTGCAGGTGCAGATCCCTGTCACCCAGACCGACGGCCGGATCCACGTCTACACCGGCTACCGCGTCCAGCACAACGGCGCCCGCGGCCCGTACAAGGGCGGCGTTCGCTTCCACCCGGAGGTCGATCTCGACGAGATCCGCGCGCTCGCGTCGCTGATGACGTGGAAGACGGCGATCGCCGGGATTCCCTACGGCGGCGCCAAGGGCGGCGTCAACTGCCCCGCGGACGAGCTCGAGGAGCACGAGAAGGAGAAGGTGGCGCGCTCCTTCATGAGCAAGATCGACAAGGTACTCGGCCCGACGCGCGACATCCCCGCACCGGACGTCAACACCAACGCCCAGACGATGGCCTGGATGATGGACGAGTACGGCAAGCTCCACGGCCACACGCCGGCGATCGTGACCGGCAAGCCGATCTCGCTCGAGGGCTCCTACGGGCGCGAGTCGGCCACCGGCCGCGGCCTGATCTAAGTGTTCGAGGAGGCGGCGGCCGAGATGGGCCTCGACGCCGCCGAAACGCGCGTCGTGATTCAGGGCTTCGGCAACGTCGGCTCGTGGGCGGCCCGCATCATCCAGGACCTGGGCTGCCGGATCGTGGGCGTCTCCGAAGCGACCAGGGCGATTACCTCGGAGAGCGGGATCGACGCCCCAGCTCTGCACGCGCACATCGGCGCGGGTGGCGGCCTCACCGAGTTCGAGGGCGTCGAGCCACTCGACCCCGACGACCTGCTGGGCATCGAGTGCGAGGTGTTCATCCCGGCGGCGCTCGGGGGCATGATCCACCAGGACAACGCCGACCGCGTGCGCTGCCGGATGGTGATCGAGGGCGCCAACAGCCCGACCACCCCGGCGGCGGACGAGATCCTCACCGACAAGGGCGTGGTGGTGATCCCCGACGTGATGGCCAATGCCGGCGGCGTGATCGTCTCCTACTTCGAGTGGGTGCAGAACCTGCAGCACTTCCGGTGGGACGAGCGTGAGGTGAACGAGCGCATGGGACGCATCATGCGCAAGGCCTTTGGCGAGGTCTCCGAACGGGCGAGCGCCGATGACGTTTCCCTGCGTACCGC
>JBPCMT010000044.1:0-16579 GCA_051001995.1 Thermoleophilaceae bacterium | reverse complement strand
AAGCCGACCTGGAGGTACCAGACGGCGTTCGTACCGATCACGCCGTAGTCGATCGTGCTGGCGGCGGTGCCGAGCAGGTTCCACCCTTCGCCGAGCGGGTCGGAGGCGAGGAAAGCGATCGCCTGCCCCTGGATCAGCAGGAAGGAGACGTAGTGCGCCGCCGCGTACACGATTGCGATCGGCACGAGCGAGTGCACGAACGCGCGCGCCGCGCCGGTCTCCGAGCGCGCGCCGCCCACGCTGCGCACGCCCGCGGCGCCGAGCGCGTAGAAGCCCGACACGAGCAGGATCGTCCCGATCAGGCCGACGCCGAAGGCGAGCTCCAGCGTGCGCGCGGGCCCGAACCCGAGCGAGGCGAAGAAGTCCTGGAGCCCCGGGACGATGCTCTGCCACGTCGGCCCGCCGCTCAGCCCGTCGAAGCTCACCGACCCGATCATCACCATCAGCAGCGCGACCGTCCCGGGCAGCGGCGTGAGCGCCGCTAGCCCCGACAGCGGCCGGCGGACGCCGATCTCGCGGCCGCGCCGCTCGAGCGGCGACACGCGCGAGATCAGGTTGAAGTAGACCGAGAACCCCTCGGCGCGGTCGATCCACGCCTCGACCCCGTAGAGCGCCATCCCGAGGAAGGTGACACCCGAGTAGACCAACGTCGCGATCGCGACCGTGCTCGGGGTGTTGCCGCTCTCGGCGACGATCTCGAGCCACACGAACGCCACGAGCGCGAGTGCCGCCGGCCACCGTCCGAGCCACGGCGGGTACGGGAGCGGCTCGGGAAGCCCACCCCGCGACCCTCGGCGCGCGACCCACGAGAAGCCGCGCCCGATCGCGCGCCAAGGGTTGAACGCCCGGAAGAGGTCGCCGAAGATGAGACTCACCGGCACGAGCCCGAGCCAGAAGATCACGTAGACGAACGTCGGGGCAAAATTCGCCTGTGGACTCTGGACCCCGGCCAGCCCGCTCCACACCACGATCAGGAGCAGCGCCACGCCGATCGCACCGGCGAGAAGCTCGACGGGGACGCTCGTCAGCGCACGGCCGACCCTCGCCGAGAGCGGGCGCCAGCGCTCCGGCTCGAGCCGCGGCTTTGGCCACAGCACCGCCAGCGCAACGAACGAGACGATCAGGACGATGGCCGCCCCCCAGGCGAACAGCCACTCGGGGATCGGCAGGTCCGCGCGCACCACGAGCCCGTGGGCCGCGGCCTGCGCCGGGACAAGCGCCGCCACCAGCCCCGCGATCCCGAGCGCGGCCGCCAGGCGGCGCCTCGTCACGGCGTCACCTCAAGCCGTGCGATCTGCGTATGCGACCCCTCGAGCTCGATCTCGTAGATCCCCTCGAGGTCGGCGATGAACTTGAACTTGGCGGGGTCATCGGGCGCCACGCCGGCGAACTGGTCGTAGCCGTGGACGTGCACCACGTCCTCGGTGTCGGCGCTGACTTCCAGGAGGACCTCGTTCCCCTTCGCGACCTCGACGTCGGCCACGCCGCCGACGGGCGCGCCGTTCGTGACCTCGATCTCGACGGAGTCGGGCTTGTCCCGCTTCACGCCTCCGTCCTCTCCACCTCCGCCGCCGGAGCCGGAGTCCTCTTCATCCGGCGCCGGCGACGACCCCTGCGCCGCCGACGGCGCCGAGGCGCCCTCCTCGTCGTCCGCGGGGCGCAGGACCAGGAACGCGACCGCCGCCAGGGCGACCGCGACCACGGCCAGCGCGACGCGACTTCGATTCGACTGCATCTTTGATGAACCTCCTGCCAATCTCGTTTCGGGCGCTGCCCCTCAGGCGGCGCGCCGCTCAGGTCGGCGGGGCGGCACCACGCTGGAGCCGGCCCGCTTCAGTCAGACGCTGAGCGGCGGCGGCGCGCGGCCGGCGAGGTTGCGGCCGAAGATGCTGAGGGTCGGAAGGTCGGCCGAGGCCGGCGACGTGGCAAGCGGGCTTGCGCGGCGCGCCGGCGGGCAGCGGCGGCGGGCAGCGGCCTTGATGGCGATTGTCGCCGCGCGGAGCAGCAACGCCAAGGCGAGGCCGACCGCCACGGCGAGCGGCAGCGCCCACCATCCGCCTCCGGCCAGCAGGGCCGCCGCGCCGGCCGGGTGGCCGGCGGCGAGCAGCCCCTCGAGAAGCTCCTGCCCCGCGTACGTGGCGAGCAGCGCGAGCGTGGCGGCCAGCCAGACGGTGGCGAAGCGGGCGCGCCGGGCGCCCATCGCCGCGCCGCCGTCGGCTCGAGCGAGAGCTGTCAGGAACTGGGCGGCGGCGGCCGCGGCGAGCAGCGCCAGCAGGGGAACGAGGAGCGTGAGATAGCCGTGACCGTGCGCCGAGAGCGCGTCGCCGCTCGCGCCTCCGTAGCCGAGCAGGTAGCGACCCTGGTGCAGCGCCAACGCGCCGACCGCAAGCGCGGCAGTGGCGCGCAGCCGGGGGCTGGTGGCAGCCATGCGCTGAGTATCGCAACTCACTGCACCATGCTCCACGAGCCCCGAACCGCGCCGCCGCCCCCTACGGCACCGGCAGCGATCCCGCCTCGTGCTCGATCGCAACGGGGGCATCGGACCCGTCGTCGGTGCTCCAGGAGACCGTCAGCGGCACGGTGTCCCCCGGTTGGAGCACCGCCTCCTGGCCAACGCGGATCAACTCGGCCTCCGGCAGCGGCTCTCGCGAGGGCGAGTAGTAGCTGCGTCCGAAGCCTGCGTTGAAGGTCGCGGCGCTCGCTACCTCGTCGCCGTCGGCGTCCACCAGTCGCAGTTCCCGGGCGACGAGCTTCGCCTCTCGGAACGCGTCGTTTCGAACCGTTCCAGTGAGAATCCGGTCCTTCGGGAGCGTCTCCGGGACGACCACCTGCGGCTCCTCCACCCAACCGATGTCGCCGGCGCCGAGCGATGCGCCGTCGCCGCCGCACGCGGCAAGCCCGGTCAGCGCCCCAGCGAGCGCGAGCGCGGGGAGCACTCGCCGCCCCACAGTCAGGGCTTGGGCGGGCGCTTGAACCAGTCGCAGCCGGGCGGGTCCTGGAGGACCTCGTCCTGCGGGTCCCACGCGGCGCACGGCGCCTGGCTGGCGGTCTTGGCGGGGTTGCCCGGCGATGGCGGCGGGCCGGCGGGCAGCCCAGGGCAGTCGTTCAGCGCGAGCCGGAAGTTAGCCGTCAGCTGCCGGCCCGGCGCCGCCCGGTTGCCGTCCCAGCAGTTCCCGTAGCCCTGGTTGTCCCACCAGAAGTCGTTGCCGTTGGGCCGGGCCGTGCCGCCGGGGCCGATCCCCATCTTGTTGCTCAGGAAGCGGTTCTCGAACGAGGTGTCGATCCCGTCCTCGCCCTCGCCGCGGAAGGCCGCCGGCACGAAGAACAGCTTGATCCCGTCACGCCAGTTGTTGTAGATGCGGTTGCCGGTCACGAGGTTCTCGTTCCCACCGGCGATCAGGATCCCGGTCCCGACCGGCACCTGGAAGGTCGGGCAGACGACCTTGGGGTCGCGCTCCTCGACCGGCCGGTTGTCGGTCTCGCAGTACTCGTCGCGCCGCTCGTTGAAGAGGTTGACGTTGTTCGAGTAGACCCGGTTGTCGACCCACCGCCCGCAGTCCTGCGGCATACCCGGGTGCCCGCTGGCGAACGAGTCCGTGGTCATGCCGGTGGCGTTGCCATGGAATCGATTGTCGTGCGCGAAGATGCCGTTGCCGGCGGTTCCTGAGTAGCCGATCGTGTTGCCGTGCGAGTTCACGCGGCGGATCTCGATGCCGTACTTGTCCCGCAGGCCGACGCCGGTCTCGCACTCGGGACCCGACCCGGGATAGATGCCGGAGTCGCCGGAGCCCGACGCCTCGAGCCGCTCGTAAAGGCCGTTGTCCGAGGCGAACGACAGGAAGCCGTACTCGCGGCTGAACTTCGACTCGATGTTGCGGAAGCGGAAGCCATTCGTCTCGAGCGCGTAGATGTTGTTGAAGTCCGAGAACTTGATCGTGAAGTTCGCGAGGTAGATGCCGTCGGCGCGGTCCGCGCGGATGAGGTTCAGCTTCGCGCCGTCGGTCGTCCCGTAGCCCGCGCCCCGAATGAGCACGTCCTTGCGGCCGGCCTGGCCCTCGATCGCGATGTTGCACTTGTCGTCGCAGTCGCCGTCGCCATCGGAGTCGCCGATGATCGCGATCAGGTTCTGGGCGTTGGGGCAGCGGCGCTGGTAGCGGTAGTTGGCCGTCTCGCCGCGCGTCGGGTCGTTGACGCCGCCGATCGCGTCCCCGTCGGCCTGCGTGTAGAACCGCTCTCCGGCGCAGTCCGGATTCGGCTCGGGCACGCGCCGGCTCGGCACCTCGCGGTAGACGCCGGGCAGCAGCCCGATGTGGGTGCCGTTGCCGGCGGCGTCCACGGCCTCCTGGATGTGGTTGAAGCGGCAGCGGTCGAGCAGCCGCAGGTTGCGCTTGCGCTTCTTCCCCTTCAGGTCGTCCCTGATCCGCTCCTCGGAGTCGGCCTTGCAGACGACGAGGTCCGGGGCGCCGCGGGGCTGCTTTGGCACCGTGCCGGCGTTCGGATCGGGGAACGAGGTTGGGCGCTCGGGGTGGCCGAGCGATGTCGCGGGCAGCGCCGCCGCCGCCGCCAGCGTGGCGAAGAGCACGACCGCGAGGCGGCGCCCCGGTCCGTCTCCGCCCCTCGGCATAGCCCCTCCCGTCACGGTGCCGATGGTACCCCACCCGGGGACGGTCGCCGCCGCCGCTCAGCGACCGGCGATCGCCGCCTGCGCCGCAGCCACCCGGGCGATCGGAATCCGGTACGGCGAGCAGCTCACGTAGTCGAGGCCGGCGTCGTGAAAGAAGCCGATCGAGCCCGGGTCTCCGCCGTGCTCCCCGCAGATGCCGAGCTCGAGGTCGGGCTTCGCCTCGCGGCCGACCCACGCCGCGAGTCGCACGAGCCACCCCACGCCGGGCTCGTCGATGGTCTCGAACGGGCTGCGGTCGACGAGCTTCTGGTCGATGTAGCGCGCCAGGAACTTGCTCTCCACGTCGTCGCGTGAGAAACCCAGCGCGGTCTGCGTGAGATCGTTCGTCCCGAACGAGAAGAAGTCGGCGACGCGCGCGATCCGGTCGGCTACGAAGCAGGCGCGCGGCAGCTCGATCATTGTGCCGACGCTCAGCTCGGGCTCCTCGCCGCCGTCCCTCTCCTCGTCGACGACGCGGTCCACCAGAGCGCGCATCAGCTCGAGCTCCTGCTCGTACGCCACCAGCGGGACCATGATCTCGATCCGCGACGGCCCTCCGCTCACCTCGCCAACGGCGCGCGCGGCGCGCAGGACTGCGCGGACCTGCATCTCGTAGATCTCCGGGTGGACGACCCCGAGGCGGCAGCCGCGCGTGCCGAGCATCGGGTTCTCCTCGGCGAGCGCGTGGACGCGGTCGAGCGTCCGCTCGAGGCCCTCGAGGTCGTCCGAGCCCTCGCTTCGGGCACGCTCGACCTTCTCCGCGAGCTCCTCGGGGTCCGGGAGGAACTCGTGGAGCGGTGGGTCGAGCAGCCGGATCGTTACCGGCAGGCCGGCCATCTCGCCGAAGAGGCCCTCGAAGTCGCGCTGCTGGAGCGGCAGCAGCTCGGACAGGGCGGCCCGGCGGTCCTCCTCGCCGTCGGCCATGATCATCGCGCGCATCTTCGGAGCGCGGTCGCCCTCGCGGAACATGTGCTCGGTGCGGCACAGGCCGATGCCCTCGGCGCCGAAGCCGCGCGCCTTCGCCGCCTCGTCGGGGGTGTCCGCGTTCGCCCGCACCCCGAGCCGGCGCGTCTCGTCCGCCCACTCGAGCACGCGCTCGAAGTTGGGGTCCAGCTCCGGCTCGACCAGCTGCACGTCCTGCGTCGTAACCACCCCGCCCGTGCCGTCGATCGTGATCGGATCGCCCGCGTGCAGCACGGTCCCGTCCACCCGCACCTCGCCGGCGGCCAGGTCGATCTCGAGCGCCGACGCACCGCAGACGCAGGGCTTCCCCATGCCGCGCGCCACGAGCGCGGCGTGGCTCGCCTTGCCGCCCTCCGAGGTCAGGATGCCGCGCGCCGCGTAGAACCCGGCGACGTCGTCGGCCTCCGTGAACGGCCGGACCAGGATGACGTCGCGTCCCTCCTCGGCGGCGGCCATGGCGTCCTGAGCCGTGAAGACGATCGCGCCCTTCGCGGCCCCCGGCGAGGCGTTCACGCCCCTCGCCAGCACCTCGAAGTCGGCGTCGCGCTCGAAGGTGGGGTGCAGCAGCGCGTCGAGCGCGCCGGAGTCGATCGTCGCCAGCACCTCCTCGCGCGACAGGAAGCCCTCGGTCACCGCGTCCACCGCGAAACGCACGGCCGCCTGTGCGGGGCGCTTGGCCGTCCGCGTCTGGAGCATGTAGAGATGCCCCTCCTCGACCGTGAACTCGGTGTCCTGCATGTCGCCGTAGTGCGACTCGAGCGTCCGCAGGATCTCGAGGAGCTCGGCGTGCACGGCCGGCATGAGCTTCGCCATCTCGGCCAGATCGGTGGGCGTCCTCGTGCCCGCCACCACGTCCTCGCCCTGGGCGCCCACCAGGAAGTCGCCGGAGGGCTCCGGGGCGCCGGTGGTCTCGTCGCGCGAGAAGGCGACGCCCGAGCACGAGCGCTCTCCGCGGTTGCCGAAGACCATCTGCTGGACGTTGACCGCCGTGCCCCACTCATCGGGTATCCGGTTGATTCGCCGGTAGCTCACCGCCCGCTCGCCCATCCACGAGTCGAACACCGCCCGGATCGCTTGGCGAAGCTGCTGCATCGGGTCGGCGGGGAACTCCTCGCCGGTGCGCGCGCGGTAGAGCTCCTCGAACGACTCCGTCAGCGCGCGCAGGTCCGCCGTTTCCAGCTCGCTGTCGAGCTCGACGCCGGCCGAGCGCCTGCACTCGGTGATCGCCGCCTCGAGCTCGGCGCCCGGCACGCCGTGGCAGACGTTGGCGAACATCTGCACGAAGCGCCGGTGGCAGTCGCGGGCGAAGCGCTCGTCGCCGGTGCTCGCCGCCAGCCCGGCGACTGTTGCGTCGTTGAGCCCGAGGTTGAGGACCGTGTCGAGCATTCCCGGCATCGACTCGCGCGCGCCGGAGCGGACCGAGACGAGCAGCGGGTCATCGGGGTCGCCGAGTCGCTTGCCGGCGAGCTGCTCGAGGCGGGCCAGCGCGTCGGCGACCTGCTCCTCGAGCCCCACCGGCTCCTCCCGTCCGGCCTCCATGTAGGCGACACAGGCGTCGGTGGTGATCGTGAAGCCGGCGGGTACTCGGTCGGGGCCGAGGATCCGCGTCATCTCAGCGACGCCGGCGCCCTTGCCGCCGAGGAGCTCGCGCATATCGCGCGAGCCCTCCGAGAAGTCGTACACGAGCTTGGTGCCGGCGGCTACGGCCAAGGCGGGGCGCGATTCTACGCGGCCAGGCGCCGGAGCTGTACGTGCGCGTGGTGCTCGAGCGTTTCCGCGATCGCCCGGTCGGCCTGGCGCAGCGCCCCGTCGGGCGCGGCGGGCGCCTCCGACAACGGCCGTGCGAGGGCGGTGACGAGGAACTCGTAGGCCTGCCCGTCGAGCGCGAACGCCGACGCCTCGCACGAGGCGCACACCACTCCCCCGGCCGCCGCGGAGAACGCGGCGAGCTCGGCATCCTTCCCTCGCTCGCCGCACGCCGCGCACGAGCCGAGCTCCGGCACGAAGCCCGCGGCCAGCAGGAGCTTGAGCCGGAAGGCGAGCGCCTGCGCACGCGTCGCCGCGGCCGGCTCGGAATCGAGCAGGAGCAGCTCCTGACAGAGCAGGTTGTACGCGGGCCGGTTCGGCTCCGCTGAGTCGAACAGGCGCAGGACGGCGTCGCACGCCTGGGTCGCGCGCTCGAGCGACGCGCGGCGCTCGCGCAGCCCCGCGTGCGCGTTCACGGTCTGCGCCGAGGTGATCGTCACGAGCTCGCCGCGGCCCTCGTGGAGCACGAGCTCCACCCGACCGAGCGGCTCGAGCCGGCCCCCGAAGCGCGAGCGAACCTTGCGCACCCCCTTCGCCACCGCGCCGAGCCGCCCACGGTCCTCCGTGTAGAGGTGGAGGACCCGATGACCCTCGCCGAAGCGGATCGAGCGCAGCACCACCGCCTCGGTCTTGAATGGGCCAGCCACTTTCTACACTTTGGCGTCGATGGCGGACAATGGATCAGTGGTCGTCTACACGACCGAGCCCTGCGGCTTCTGCCGGCAGGCCAAGGCGCTGCTCGAGAGCCGTGGAGTGTCCTTCGAGGAGGTCAACCTGGCCCGCGACCCGACCGGGCGCGAGGCGCTCGTCGCGCTGACCGGGCAGATGACGTTCCCTCAGATCGTGGTCGGAGAGCGCGCGGTGGGCGGTTTCCGCGAGCTCGTCGAGGCCGACCGCGACGGGACGCTCGGCGAGCTGCTGGCGGCCTGACGCCGGCGCGCCCGCGGCTGGCAGCGCTCGCACACGTAGGTGCCTCGGCCCGCGGCGCGCAGCTTCCTGATCGGGCGCCCGCAACGCGGGCACGGCTCACCCTCGCGCCGGTGGACGAGGAAGCGATCCTGGAACGAGCCGCGCTCGCCGTCGACGTCGCGGTAGTCGTCGATCGTCGCGCCCCGGGCGTCGATCCCCGCCTCGAGCGAGGCCACGACTCCCTCGCGGAGCAACTCGATCTGCGCCGGGCGAAGCGTGCCGACCGCCCGCAGCGGGTGGATGCGGGCCCGAAACAGCGCCTCGTCGGCGTAGATGTTCCCCACGCCGGCGATCCGCTCCTGCGAGAGCAGAAAGGCCTTGACCGGCGCCCGCTTGCCCGCCGCGAGCGCTCGTAGGGCGGCGGTCGTGAACTCGGGGCCGAGCGGCTCGACGCCCAGCCGCGCGGCGAAGTAGCGCTCGAGCGCGTCGTCGCCGAGGAGCACCACGCCGGTCCCGAAGCGGCGCGCGTCGCAGAAGAGGACGTGCGCGCCCGAGTCGAGTGCCAGGCGCGCTCGCATGTAGGGTCGCTGCGGCGCCTCCCCGGCCTGCACGAGCAGCAGGTTGCCGGTCATGCGGAGGTGCATCACGAGCGCGACCTCCTCGGCCAGGCGCATCAGCAGGTACTTGCCGCGCCGCTCGAGCCACTCGATGCGGCGTCCGCTCACCGTGGCGTCCAGCTCGGCGGGGGGCGCCGGGTCGGACCAGCGCGGGTCGAGGACCTCGAGGCGCGCCAGCGTCCGCCCCTCCACATGGGGGGCCAGCTGCCGGCGGATGGTCTCGACCTCGGGTAGCTCGGGCACGGCAACCAGGTTAGGACGCGCCCGCGGAGGGCCCGCGCCTCCCGCAGCTCCGTGGCGGCCGGATCAGGCGGTCGCGCGCGGGTGTGCCCGGAAGTAGACGTCCTTGAGGCGCTCGCTCGAGAGATGGGTGTAGACCTGGGTTGTCGCCACGTCGGCGTGCCCGAGCATCTCCTGCACGGAGCGCAGGTCGCAGCCGCCCGCGAGGAGGTGGGTTGCGAAGGTGTGCCGCAGCGTGTGCGGGCTCATGCGGTCAGCGAGGCCCGCGGCGCGCGCGTGTCGCTGGACGATCTTGTAGAGACCCTGCCGCGTCAGCGCCCCGCCGCGGAAGTTGACGAACACGTGGGGCTCGGCCGGGTCTCCCACGAGTTGCGGACGCCCGCGCTCGAGGTAGTCGCGCGCCGCGCGGGTGGCCGCCCGCCCCACCGGCACGAGCCGCTCCTTCGAGCCCTTCCCGCGTGCTCTCACGACCTGTGCATCCAGGTCGATGTCGGCGAGCTCGATTCCGATCGCCTCGGACGCCCGCAGGCCGCACGCGTACATGACCTCGAGCAGCGCGCGGTCGCGCAGCGCGGAGGGCTCGGTGCCCTTCGGCTGCTCGAGCAGCGTCCTCACCTCGCCGCGAGTGAGGACGTGCGGGAGGCGCTGGCCGCGGCGCGGAGCGGTCAGCGCCGCCGTGGGATCCGAGTCGCGCACGCCCTCGCGGCGAAGGTGCCGGTAGAACGAGCGCAGGCACGCGGTCTTGCGGTGGACGGTGGCCGGCGAGGCCGCGCCGTGGCCGCTCCCGTCGCCGGTGCCCTTCCCGCCCGCGAGCTCGGAGAGGAAGTCGGAGACATCGCTGCCGGAAGCATCCAGCGCCGACAGCTCGCGCCTCTCCAGGAAGCGACCGAACTGGAGCAGGTCCGAGCGGTAGGCGTCGAGGGTGTTGCGCGAAAGGCCGCGCTCGAACTCGAGGTAGGCGAGGAAGTCGAGCACCAGGTGCTCGAAGCGGCGGATCTCCGCTGGGCGCTCGACGGTTGCCATAACAAAGAGGCTGTTTCGGGCGCATGGCGGCCAACCCTTGCCGTGCAAGCGCGCCGTCAGGGGGCGCCTCGCAGCCGTCAGGCGTCGCGCAGCCGAGCCTGAAGCAGCAGCAGGCCCACCAGGCTCTTGGCGTCGCGGCAGCGATCGATCGCCTCGCCGAGGCTGGCGAGCGGGACCGCCTCGACGCTGATCCGCTCCTCCTCCTCGGCCGCGCCGCTCGCGTCGCTCAGGTCGGTGGCCAGGTAGAGGTGATAGGTCTCGTCGCTGAATCCCGGCGACGAGTAGCAGCGCTTCAGGAGCTCCCACGACTCGGCCGCCTTGCCAATCTCCTCGGCGAGCTCGCGACGGGCTGTCGCGAGTGGCTCCTCGCCCTCGTCCAGCTTGCCCGCCGGCAGCTCGAGCAGCGCCTGCTCGCCGACGACCTCGCGCGGCTGGGACACCATGTAGACGCCGTCGCCGTCGTGGGCGACGATCACGGCCGCGCCGGGGTGCACCGCGACTTCGCGGGTCACTTCGTCGCCGTCGTCGTGGCGGAACCGCTCGACGCGGACGCTGATCATCTTCCCGCTCCAGGCCTGCTCGCCGCCGAGCGACTCGAACGCCACCGTCACCGACCCCCTGCCGTCGCAGGCCCTCGCCACCGGCCGCACGAGCAGCCCGGGCGACTGCTGTGCTGGATTGGCATCGCTATGCGAGGGCTAAGCAGGACGATGTGCCCACCCACGGAAGCGTGACCGAGCGGGCCGCTCACGCGCTCGCCGCGACGATCCCGAGCGCCAGGTCGAGCGTCGTCTCGAGCGCCTTGCGCGTGACGCGCTCGCCGGGCTCGTGGTTGCGCTCGGTGCCGTTGGCGACGTTGAGGCACGGCAGGCCGCCCGCCTCGAGCACATTGGCGTCCGAGCCGCCGCCGCTCGCGACGTAGCTCGGGGCGATGCCGAGCGCCTCGAGCGCCGCCGCCGCAGCCTGGACGTGCGGCGCAGAGCGGGCCGTCCGGTAGCCGCGAAACTGCTCCTCGACGAGGGTCTCGACGTCGCACTCGGCATCGGCCGCGGCCTCGGTGATCGAGTCGACAATGCCCTGCGCCACCGCCGTCGCGCGGCCGTGGTCGAGGCTGCGCGCCTCGAGCTCCACGTCGCAGCGCTCGGCGACCACGTTCGTGGCCGTCCCGCCCTCGATGCGGCCGACGTTCGCCGTCGTCTCGCCGTCGAGGCGGCCGAGCTCGAGTGCCTCGATCGAGCGCGCTGCGGCGGCGATCGCGTTGCGGCCCGCTTCGGGCCTGATCCCGGCGTGCGCCGCTTGCCCTCGAAAGCCCGCCTCGATCCGGTAGAAGGTCGGCGCCGCGAGCATCAGCTCGCCGATCGGGGTCGCGTGATCGAACACGAACCCCCACTCGGATCGCAACCGGTCGCGATCGAAGGCCTTGGCTCCGGCGAGCGCGCGCTCCTCGCAGGTCGTGAAGAGGAGCTCGACGCCGACCGGCGAGCCGTCGCGCAAGAGGTGGCGAGCCGCCGCAAGCATCACCGCGACGGCGGCCTTGTTGTCGGCGCCGAGGATCGCCGGGTTCGAGTTCTCGAAGCCGCCGTTTCTCTCCACGACCTGCACCGGCGCCGCGAGCGGAACGGTGTCGAGGTGGGCGCAGAGCAGGACGCTGCGCGAGCCTTCCGGCCCGCCGATCGTGGCCAGCAGGTTGCCGGCGTCGGACCCGGTGGCCGTGCCGCTCCCATCCTCCGCGACCTCGAGCCCGAGCGTGCGCAGCTCGCCCGCGACGTGGTCCGCCACCGCCCGCTCGCTGCGCGACGGGCTCTCGATCTCGCACAGCGTCACGAACTCATCGACCAGCCAACGGTGCTCTTCGGGCGACGCCGGCGCCGGGTCGGTCACCTAGCTGTGAGCGCGCGTGGCACGCTCGCCCGCGCTCACCTGGGGCTCCGCGTCCGGAACGCGCCGGCGAGCCTGCTCGAGCGCCGCCCCGACGAAGTCGCGGAAGAGCGGCTGGGCTCGCAGCGGCCGCGACTTGAACTCCGGGTGGAACTGCGACGCGATGAAGAACGGGTGCTCGGGCAGCTCGACGATCTCGACGAGGCGGTCGTCCGGCGAGGTCCCGGAGTAGACGAGCCCGCACCGTTCGAGCCGCGCTCGCAGGTGATTGTTGACCTCGTAGCGGTGGCGGTGGCGCTCGTAGACCACCGGCTCGGCGTAGATCTCCCGCGCGCGGGTGCCCTCGTGGAGCTTCACCGGGTCCGCGCCCAGTCGCATCGTCCCTCCGAGATCGCGAACCTCCTTCTGCTCGGGCAGGAGGTCGATCACCGGGTACGGCGTCTCGGGGTCGAACTCGGTCGAGTTCGCGCCGTCCATGCCCGCGACGTGCCGCGCGAACTCGGATACCGCGATCTGCATGCCGAGGCAGATGCCCAGGTAGGGCACCTCGCGCTCGCGCGCGAACCGCGCGGCGCGGATCTTCCCCTCGATCCCGCGCTCTCCGAAGCCGCCCGGAATCAGGATGCCGTCGCATGACTCGAGCTCGCGCTGCGCCTCGTCGCGATCGAGCGCCTCGGCGTCGACCCAGCGCACGTCCACGCGGGCGCCGTGATGAAAGCCGGAATGGTTGAGTGCCTCGATCACCGACAGGTAGGCGTCCTCGAGCTGGACGTACTTCCCGACGACCCCGATCTGGACCGGCTCGGTGGCCTCGTCCGCCCGGCGCGCAAGCGCCTCCCACTGCCCGAGATCCGGTGGTCCGGCCTCGATGCGGAAGTGATCGAGGATGACGTCGTCCACGCCCTCGGCGCGCAGGTACAACGGGACCTTGTAGATCGAGTCCGCGTCGCGGGCCGAGACGGTGGCCTCGACGGACAGGTTCGCGAACAGCGCGATCTTCTGGCGGATGTCTCGCGCGAGCGCGCCCTCCGAGCGGCACATGACCATGTCCGGCTGGATGCCGATTCGGCGCAGCTCCTGGACCGAATGCTGCGTCGGCTTGGTCTTGAGCTCGCCCGCATGGCCGAGGTAGGGAACCAGCGTGACGTGTACGAACATGCAGCGGTCGCGACCGTGGTCGACCTGAAACTGGCGCAGCGCCTCGAGGAACGGGAGCGACTCGATGTCTCCGACCGTGCCACCGATCTCGGTGATCACGAAGTCGACGTCCTGCGCCTCCGCGAGCAGCCTTATCCGCTGCTTGATCTCGTCGGTGATGTGCGGGATGACCTGCACCGTCCCGCCGAGGTAATCGCCGTGACGCTCCCGGCCGATGACCTTGTGGTAGATCGCCCCGGTCGTGACGTTAGAGCTGCGCGTGGTGTTCGTGTCGGTGAAGCGCTCGTAGTGGCCGAGGTCGAGGTCGGTCTCGGCGCCGTCCTCGGTCACGAACACCTCGCCGTGCTGGAACGGGCTCATCGTGCCCGGGTCGACGTTGATGTAGGGGTCGAACTTCTGGATCGCGACGCGCTGGCCGCGGGAGACGAGCAGACGCCCGATCGAAGCCGCGGCGATGCCCTTGCCGAGCGCCGAGACGACGCCCCCCGTGACGAAGATGAACCTGGTCGAAGTCTGGGGCTCACGCATGGGAGGGTCCGCCGAGCGAGTGTATCTGCACGCCCGGCGGCCGCCGGGCGTGCTCCTCAGGCCGCCGCGAGCAGCTCCTCGGCGTGACGGCGGGCGCCTGCGTCCTCGGTGTCAGCGCCCAGCATCCGGCAGAGCTCGCCCACGACGGCGGCCTCGCCGAGGTGCTCGACCGTCGCGCTCGTGACCCCGCCGGCCACCGTCTTCTCGATCCGGAAATGGTGCTCTGCGAGCGACGCGATCTGTGGAAGATGGGTGATGCACACGACCTGGCGACCGTCCGCGAGCCGCCGCAACCGCTCCCCCACCGCGCGGGCGGTCTGGCCGCCGATGCCGGCGTCCACCTCGTCGAAGACGAGCGTCCGGGGCCCGCTGCCCGACGATGGGCTCGCCACGCTCATCAGCGCGAGCATCGCGCGCGACAGCTCGCCGCCGGACGCGGTCTCTCGGAGCGGCGCGAGACTTACGCCGGGGTTGGGGGCGATCAGCAGCTCGATCTGCTCGGCGCCGGACGCTCCGGTCTCGTCCCTCGGCTCGAGGCGTACCTCGAACGACGCATCCTCCATCGCCAGGTCGCGGAGCTCGCGGACGACCCGGTCCGCCAGCCTCGGCCCGGCCTCCGACCGCGCGGCGCTCACGCGCGCAGCGCGCTCGGACTCCTCGGCAGCCGCGGCGGCGAGCTCGCCTTCGATGCGCTCCGCGGCCGCGCCCGACCCGTCGAGCCGGTGGAGCTCCCCACGGCAGCGCTCCGCGTGCGCGAGGACGCTCGCGACGGTCCCGCCGTGCTTGCGCTCGAGGCGCTCGTACAGCTCGAGCCGGGACTCGACCTCCTCCAGCCGTCCGGGCTCGGCCTCGAGCCGGCCCTCGTAGCGACGCAGCTCGACGCCGAGGTCCTCCGCCTCGAGCCTGATGGCGGCGAGCCGCTCCGCCAGAGCCGCCAGCTCCGGGTCAAGGCCGGCGCCCGACTCCGCCTCGCGCTCGGCCGCGGCGAGCAGCGCCGCCGCCCCCGTGCCGTGGGCGCCATCCGGCGCGACCGCCTCCGCGCACGCTCCCGCGGCCGCCCGCAGCGTGTCGAGGCCCCGCAGGCGCTCTCGCTCGACCGACAGCCGCTCGCGATCCTCCTGCGCCGGGCCCAGCGCCTCGATCTCGTCGAGCTCGAACGCGAGCAGGTCGCGGTCGCGGTCGCGCGCGCCGTGGCGGTCGCGCAGGTCGGCCAGCTCGCGTCGGAGCCGAGCCACGCGGCGGTGACAGGTCGCGAGCGCGCGGGTCTCGGCGAGGTGATCGGCGCCGGCGAAGCGGTCGAGCACCTCGAGCTGCGCGGAGGCGACGGTGAGCTTGCGGTGCTCGTGCTGGCCATAGAAGGAGACGAGCCGGCCGCCGAGCTCGCGCAGGTCGTCGGCCGACGCCGAGCGACCCTGAACGAAGGCGCGCGTCCTGCCCGCGGCGCTGACGCGGCGGCCGAGCACGATCTCGTCCGCTCCCTCGGGCACGCGCTCGCGCAGCTCGGCGAGCGACTCGTCGTCAAGCAGGCCGGCCGGCACGGCGAACGCTCCCTCGACGTAGGCCTCTGCGGCGCCCGGCCGCACAATGCCCGGGCGCGGGCGCCCGCCGAGCAGCAGGTCGAGTGCGTGCGCGAGCACGGTCTTGCCGGCTCCCGTCTCACCGGTCACGACCGTGAGGCCCTCGCCGAGCCTCAGCTCGGCCCGCTCGATCAGCAGCAGGTTCTCTACGCGCAGCTCGAGGAGCACGGTCGGGGTCTAGCAACTGCCGGAGACGGACCCGTGTCGCTCGCGCCCGCTCGAGCCGTTACCGTGAGCTCAGTGAACGGCCTGCTGAACCCGGAGCGCAACGTGTTGGTCGGGCTGATCGTCGTCTTCGTGCTGCTCGCCGCGATTTACGCCTTCACGGGCATCCTCGGCTTCATCATCCCGTTGCTCCTGCTCGTGCTGCTCGGCTACTTCATCGTGCTCGCCGTGCGCGAGTTCCGGCGGGCTCCGGCGCGCCAGGAGGAATAGCCGCGCGCGGCGCTCGCTAGTACGCGATGTGGCCGAACTTCTCGCGCAGGCGCCCGTAGAAGCCGGTGCTCGGCACGTGCGCGAGTCGCACCCGGTCGTGCTCGAAGCGAACGTGGAGCTCGGCCTCGGGACCCAGCTCGTGGACGCTGCGCCCATCGGTCGTCACGTCCACCCCCTCGCGGTCCGAGCAGTTGAAGACGCTCAGGGGCGTGTCGGGCGCCACGACCACCGCGCGGGCGGTGAGGCTGTGGGGCGCGATGAAGGAGACGACGAATCCCTCGACGCCCCACGCCAGAAGCGGCCCGCCGTTCGCGAGGTTGTAGCCCGTCGACCCGACCGGCGTGGCCGCCACCAGCCCGTCGCAGCGCACCTTGCCTAGCTGCTCGCCCTCGACCGAGTAGGCGAGCTCCGCTACGCGGGCGTTCGGGCGCCGGTGAAAGGAGACGTCGGCGGCTGCGCACCGTGTGCCGCCGGGCACCTCGATCGCCAGCGCGGGCATCGAGATCGTCGTGAAGTCGCCCTCGAGCACCCGACGCAGCCCGTCGTCGAGCGCGTCACGGTCGACGGTCGCGAGGAAACCGATCGCCCCGAAGTTGAACGCGAATACCGACACCTCGGTGCCCACGTAGGCACGCAACGCCTTGAGGATCGTGCCGGCGCCGCCGGGCACGAGCGCGAGGTCGACGTCCGACGGAACCTCGCCCTCGACGCTCACGCCGTCGGCCCCGCCCAGCCGGTGTTTGTCCGCCTCCTCGGCGGACACGGCGACCTCCACCCCAGCG
>JBPCMT010000043.1:0-4667 GCA_051001995.1 Thermoleophilaceae bacterium | reverse complement strand
TGCCTCGCTTCAAGGGTAGTCGGCGCCTGAGAGGAGACCTGCATGCGCCTCGGCCTGCACATCGGCTACTGGGGCCTCGGGATGTCACAGGAGGACCAGCTCGGCTTGGTGCGGGAGGCCGAGGCGGCCGGGTTTGACTCCGTCTGGGCGGCTGAGGCATACGGGTCCGACACCGCGACCGTGCTCGCCTGGCTCGCCGGACAGACCGAGCGGATCAAGATCGGCTCGGCGATCTTTCAGATGCCGGCACGCTCACCGGCCATGACGGCGATGACCGCCGCGACGCTCGACAACCTCTCCAACGGACGGATGCTGCTCGGCATCGGGTCGTCGGGCCCCCAGGTGGCCGAGGGCTGGCACGGGCAGCGCTTCGGCAAGCAGCTTCAACGCACGCGCGAGTACGTGGCGATCCTGCGCAAGGCGCTGGCCCGCGAGCGCCTCGAGTTCGAGGGCGAGACGTACACGCTCCCGCTGCCGGACGGGCCGGGCAAGGCGCTGAAGCTGACGATCGCTCCGGTTCAGGACCGGATCCCGATCTACGTGGCGGCGATCGGACCGAAGAACACCCAGCTCACCGGCGAGATCGCCGACGGCTGGATGCCCTTCTTCGTCTCGCCCGAGCACATGGACGACTCGCTCGCGCTGCTGCGGGACGGTGCGGCTCGCGCTGGCCGCGAGATCGACGGCTCGTTCGACATCGCGCCGAACGTGAACGTGTGCATCGATGACGACGTCGACCGCGCGCGCGATGTGATGCGCCCCTTCATCGCACTCTACGTCGGCGGCATGGGGTCGCGGGAGCGCAACTTCTACAACGCGATGGTGCGCCGCTACGGCTTCGAGGACGCCGCGGACGAGGTCCAGGACCTCTACCTCTCGGGCAAGAAGGAGGAAGCGGCGGGCGCGCTTCCCGCGGAGCTGATCGACCAGCTCACGCTATGCGGGCCGCGGGAACGGGTGGCGGAGCGGCTGGCCGTCTACCGCGAGGCCGGGGTGGGCACCCTGATCGTGAGCCCGATCGCGGCGACTGCGGAGGGACGCGGGCAGATCGTCCGCGCGCTGGCCGAGGCGCTCTGAGAGTCGCCGGCGAGGAGGTGGCTTCGGGCTCGGCGCCCGCCGATGCGGCTTCGACGCCGCGTCGCTTTCTACTGGCCGCGTTTGGCGAGCCGGGTCACGCCTTTCCGGCGATCGCGCTCGGCAGCGAGCTCGTTCGACGCGGCCACGACGTCTGCCTCGAGACGTGGTCGCGCTGGCGCGAGGACGTGGAGCGCGAGGGGATGCGCTTTGCCGCCGCGCCCGAGTACGAGGTGTTCCCCACCCCCGAGCGCCGGCTCAAGCCGTATGTCGCCGCTGTGCGGGCGTCGCGCGAGACCGTTCGAGTGGTGCGCGACTTCGATCCCGACGCGGTGGTGGTGGACATCCTCACGGTCGCGGGCGCGCTCGCGGCGGAGCTCGATCGCCGCCCCTGGGCGACGCTCATCCCCCACCTCCTCCCCACGCGCGAGCGCGCCTTCCCCCCGTTCTCGATTGGCGCGCGCCTGCCGCGGACCGAGACGGGGCGTGCGTTCTGGTCCCTGCTCGACCCGCTCGTGCGCAATGGCGAGCGTCGCGGTCGGGCGGAGCTGAACGGAGCGCGCCAGCGAGTGGGGCTCGAGCCGATCGGACATCTGCACGGTGGCATCTCGCGCCGGCTCGCCCTCGTCGCCACGTTCCCTCGGCTCGAGTACCCGCGCTCACCGTGGCCCGAGTGGGCGCGCGTCACGGGGCCGCTGCAATGGGAGCGGCCATACGGGGACACTGAGGCCCCGCCGGGCGACGACCCGCTCGTGCTGGTCGCGCCCAGCACCTCGCAGGACCCCGACCAGCGGATGCTCGCGGCGACGCTCGAGGGGCTGGCGGGCGAGCCGGTGCGGGTGCTCGCGACGACCAATCGCCGCCCGCCGCGGACGCCGATCACCGTGCCGGCGAACGCCCGCCTCGTCGACTGGCTGTCCTACGCGCGCGAGATGCCGCGCTGCGCGGCTGTCGTGTGCCACGCCGGGCACGGCACGCTGGCGCGCGCGTTCTCGTGCGGCGTGCCGGTGGTCGCGTGCCCCGCGGCGGGCGACATGGGCGAGAACGCCGCGCGCGTGTCGTGGGCGGGCGCCGGCGTGTCGCTACCGAGACGCCTGATCACGCCGCGTGGGGTCAGGCTCGCGGTGCGAAAGCTGCTTGCGCAGGAGCGCTACGCGCGGACAGCGGCGGCGCTGGCGTCGTGGGCAGCAGAGCACGACGGCGCGGCCACCGCGGCTGACGCCTTGGAGTCCATGGTCACGACGGCCGCGAACTGACTGACAAGCGGAGCTGCGGAGGTGGGACTCGAACCCACAACCGTCGCCTTAACAGGGCGCCGCTCTGCCGAATTGAGCTACTCCGCAACGGGTTCTGAGGATAGAGAGATCTGTGATCGACGCTCTGCGACCGAAATCATCCCGGCCTCGACCTCCGCGTGGCAATTCGAGCACAGCAACAGACACTTGCTTGCCTCTTTCCTGAGGTCCTCGAACGAACGCGTGAGACCACGCCACGATAGGCCGAACTCCTTCTCAGATGGATCGACGTGGTGAAACGCGAGCGCACCGACGCATCGGGAATAGCCGCAGATCGCACATCGACCGCCCGCTTCGTCCACAAGCCGTCTCCGCGTCCTTCGCCGTGAGGCGACTACACGTTCCTGGCGGCAGCGGCCGCACCGGTAGTAGCCCCGGCCCTCGAGAACGAATTTCGTTGGCCCGTGCGCTTTGCACGTGCGGGTGACTTCGCGGTCCCCGCTTGATGCGGTGCGTTTGGCCGTCCAGTCATTGGTCTCGAGACCGTGACGACCGAGCCAGTAGCGCACCCTCTTTAGGCTCCAGCCCAGCGTTGATGCGATCTGGGCAACGGTCATCTCCCTGTCGACCAGATCTGCCAACACCTGTCGAGCGGGAGCCGCCATGGCTGCGACGATACGGGTCGGACCGGACGGAAAAGCGAACGTTTGTTCGTGCAGCACCCGCTCACACCGCCTCCCCCATCAACGAGTCGAGCTCCCCCCTCACCTCCTCGCGCGCGCCCCAGAGGTCGCGCTGGCGCCCGAAGTCGCTGCGCTCGCGGGCGGCACGGAGCGCCCGCTCGATACGCCTGAGGTCAAGCTGTAGGAACCCGAGCCGCAGCGCCGCCTCCGAGGAGGGCTCCTCGTCGGAAAGCATCACGACCTGCGCCACCCCCGCCGCGAGCGCCGGGTCGTCGTCCGCCAGGCCGGACAGCGGAGAGTGGAGGTGATCGGCGAGGTGCCCGCGCACGCGTCGAAGCGCCGGCGAGGACAGGTGCTCCTCCTCGAGCCGAGCGAGGTACCGCCGCCCGAGCGCCGGCTCCGCCACGCACATCGCGAGGAAGGAGCGCTCCGCGCGCATCGCAGTCTCGATCGCCGGCGCGACGGCCGGCGCGTCCCCCGGCCGGTCGGACGTGCCGGCGGATCGAGCGGCGGGATCAGGAACCGCTGTCTTGCGCGCGCCGGAGGGAGCCGCGGCGCCCGCGGGACCCTGCGCGCCCGAAGCGGACAGCTGCGCCACCACGTACGCGGTCGGCACGTCCAGTCGGTCCGCAACCCGTCTCACGAGCTCGTCACGCGTGGCCTGACGGTCGCCCACCGAGGCGATCAGCGGACCAACCGCGGCGAGCGCGCGGTCGCGTCCGCCGGCCGTGTCCATGTCGGCCTCCGCGAGCACGCGCCGGACCTCGAACTCGGCCACCGACATCGCCGATTCGAGCAACGACCGGAAGGCCTCGACACCCTCGTCCGCCACCAAGTCGGCGGGGTCGCGCCCCTCGGGAAGGCCGACCACGCGCAGATCGAGGCCGCGGCTCTGGGCGGCGCGACCGGCGCGTAGCATCGCCTCGCGACCCGAGCGGTCCGCGTCGAGCGCCAGGCAGACCGTGCCCGCGGCGCGGTGCAGCTCGGCAAGCTGCTCCTGCGTCAGCGCCGTGCCCATGATCGCCACCGACTCCGGGACGCCGGCCTGGTGCAGCGCAAGCACGTCGGTGTAGCCCTCCACCGCCACGACCACCCCCGCCTTGGCCGCGGCCGCCCTGGCGCGATCGATCCCGAACAACTGACGCCCCTTGTGGTAGATCTCGTTCTCCGCGGTATTGAGGTACTTCGGCTGCTGCTCCTCGCGCGCGGCGCGCGCGCCGAACCCGAGCACTCGCCCGCGCGGGTCGGCGAGCGGGAACATGATGCGCGCGCGGAAGCGGTCGTAGAGGCCGCCGCGCGAGCCGCGCTGCCCGAGGCCGGCAGCCGCGATCTCCTCGACTGCGTAGCCGTCGCGCTGCGCTCGCGTGAGCACCTTGTCCCAGGCGCTCGGCGCGTAGCCGACGCGGAACTCGCGCAGCACCTCCTCGCCAAGCCCGCGTCCGGCGAGGTACGCGCGCGCTCGGCCGGCCTCCTCCGACTCCCACAGGTAGCGCGCGTAGTAGGCGGTGGCGCGCTCGACCAGCCTCATCAGGCGCTCCCGCCGGCGCCGGCGCTCCTCGGCGCGCGGGTCCTCGTGCTCGGCCTTCAGCTCGACCCCGTAGCGGTCGGCAAGCAGCTCGATCGCCTGCCGAAAGTCGAGCCCCTCGGTCTGCTGGACGAAGCGGATCGCGTCGCC
>JBPCMT010000042.1:0-7309 GCA_051001995.1 Thermoleophilaceae bacterium | reverse complement strand
TGTTGGACGGGTCGGGATGGGTGGGTGGTTGCTGGCCTTGCCCGCACGGCTCGCGCGGCACGCTCGGCTGGACCTCCACGACCTGCTGGAAGGTCGGCCGGTTGATCCAGTGGATCAGCGGCTGGGTGATCGCGCCGGCCGCTGTGTGGGCCACCGTGTCGTAGCAGTACTGCGGCTCGAGGTCCGCGCCCTCGTCCTCGCAGGTCGGATCGTTGTCGTAGAGGCTGTCGCGCTCCGTCGCGATCGCGGCGTCCAGGGTGAGCTCGAGCACATCCTCTCGGCACGTCTTGAGCGTCCCCGGAGTGTCAGCGTCGCCGCCACAGTAGATGCGCGAGTACTTGCCCTCCACGGCTCCGGGCGGCAGCTCGCCGGCGTCTTCGAGCGCCGTGCGCAGGTCCTTCTCCACGTAGCCGTAGAAGCCGGTCTGGTAGGCGGAGCCGAGGTGCGCGCCGTCGTTGTTGGGCTCGTTGTCGATCTCCCCGAGCCCCAGGCGCGCGTCGTACGCGTCTCCGAGCGTGGGCTCGAACATCTTCTCCACGAGCAGCGGCCACCAGGCGTCCATCAGCTGGATCGCGCAGGAGTGCTCGTAGAGCTCGTCCTGGTCGAGGTCCCGCCGGTGGGCGCCGTCCCGGTACCAGGCCAGCAGCATCTGCTTGGCGTCCTCGGCCTCGAAGTTCTCCTCCGGGCACTGCGCCTCGCTACCGGCGGCAGCGGCCGCTTGCCCTCCCGCCGCGGCATTCCGAGGAGCGGAGCAGTCGCCTTCGATGGTCCCCGGGTCGAGCGCCTCGAGGAGGCACGGCAGCACCTGGTCGCCGCGCAGGTCCACGGTGCCGGCGCTCTCCATAGCGTCGATCAGCTCGGCCGGGTTGACCTTCCCGCCGTTGGCGGTCAGAGCCTCGATGCCCTCGTCGAGCGGCACCGAACGGTAGAGCGACTGGTAGCCGAAGTTCGCGTCGCTCGCCCGGAACTTCGGCGCCTGCTTGTTGTTCCAGCTCGTCAGGTAGCTCTGGTTCACCACCTGCGGGTGCTCTCCGAACGGCGTGTAGTCGGCCCGGTTGCCGGTCAGCTTGCCGTCGCCGATCGGTCGGTAGCCCTCCCACTCGAACTCGCAGTCGGCGTCCGTGCCCGGGCAGGCCCGGACCGGGAAATTGTGGTTGATGCCGTCCGGCCGCTCGGGGTTCTCCCCGGAGTTGTAGTAGGCGATGTCCTTCTCATCGGTGTAGAACCAGTTGAACGTGTAGCCGATCTTGTCCGCGGCTCGCTGGTAGTCCTCGGCGTCCTCGATCTTGTTCGGGTTGTTGAAGTCCGCGAACCCGCGCGCCGAGTCGATCTCGTGGAGGTAGGTCGAGCGCAGCGACACGTAGACCACCGGGTCGCCCTTGATCGTGGCGCGCGCGGTCTCGAGCCCGAGCTTGGTCCGGTTGACGCGCAGGACCTCGAAGCCGGGCGGAGTCGGGTCCCCTGGGTTGGGGGTGAAGTTGTTTCGCCGCCGCAGAACCTCGAACGGCCGACACTTCCCTCGGTAGACGTACCCGCGGTAGTCCTGTAGCGACGGGCCCCGCTGCCTGCAGAGGTCGAGCGCGAAGGTGTCGACGTTGTCCTGGCCGGCCGAGGTGGCGCTCCACGCGTAGTCGACCCCGCGGCCGAGCTGCACGTAGAGATTGGTGCCCGCGAAGGCGACTCCGCGGGCGTCGATCCCCGGCCCGTGGATGTCCATCTCCATCAGCAGCTGCGGCGAGAAGTAGCCGGTCTGGGGGCCGAACACGGCGACCGGGTGCCCCGACTCCGACTCGCTTTCGGACACGAGCAGCGCGTTCGAGCTCGACCCCTCGAGCTCGAGCAGGCCGCCGAAGAACCCGCCGCCGGGGTCAGCCGTCCCGAGGTCGTCGCTCGACGACTCGACGACGTCGGTCTCCACGACCGAGCCGTCGTCGGGGATGGCGAGGCTGTTCGCGTCAGGGTCGTCGGGGGGCGCCTGGTAGGGGAACTCCTCGCCCCCGTCGAAGACCGTCGTGGGCGCCTCGGGCTCCTCGGCCGAGCGGAAGTCCTCGAAGACGGCGCCGGGCTCGGCCTCGTTGGGCTCGTCGGGCTCTGGGAACTCGGCTTCGAGCGCCTGGAGGAACTGCGCCGACTGGATCTCCGCGCCGCCGCCCTTGCCGAAGATGCCCCCGACGAGCGATGCGATCGCGACGACGTCGGTCTTCTTGAAGTCGGCCGGGCCCGCCCGCGTGTTGTCGGGCCCGAGCAGCACGAAGTACTCGCCCGGCATCTTGGTCGCACGGTCGAGGCGGGCCTCGAAGACGTACTGGTTGAGGCCGGCGACGTACGCGGTCAGGTCGTCCGCGAGCTTCTCGCCCTCCTTGCCGTAGAGGTCGTCGAACTGGGTCAGCTGGCGCTTGAAGTCGCCCTCCGTGTAGGGGGCGTTGGCCCACTGCTCGCGGTCCATCGCGCGGTTGCCCTCGGACCCACCGACGAACTCGGACAGCTCGGCCCGCCCGGCGTGACGCAGGACGTCGATCAGGAACAGGCGATCCTCGGCGGCCACGTACCCGGCCGCGCACATCGCGCCCGCCCGCGTGGCGCCGGAGATGTGCGGCACCCCGAAGCCGCGATCGCGCTGGACCGTGACCTCGGCGCACGGGTGGTCGCGCACCTGCGGGTCACAGGGATCGGTCACCGTGCCGCACGGCTGGTACTGCTCCTCGACGTCGCCACGGGGCACGCCGAAGCTCGCGTCCTTGAAGAAGCTGCCGATCTGGCCGGCTCCAAGCGTCGGCGACTCGTACACCAGGTCCCCGTACAGCCCAAGCTGATCGCTGTTGTGGGGCGGCCTGTTCCCGGTCGCCATGAAGTCGGCGATCTCCAGACCGCTGGCCGTCCCGTTCGAGCCGGGCGGCAGGATGTTGCGGAAGCTGTCGCCGGCGTCCTCGTAGGGATCGGGCTGCGGTGCCGCGAGGGCGCCGGGAGCCAGTGCGAGGGTCGCCAGAACCGCCGTCAGCACGACTGTCGCCCCCCTCTTCACCGCGCGAGACTCTACTGGGACTCAGGGATCCAGCGCGCCGCTAGGCGACGACCGCGACGGCGTCCTGCGCGATGTCCTCGATCTCCGCCGAGGCGCGCTCGAACTCGTCGTCGGAGAGGACCGGCGTGCCCTCGAACGGCAGCTCGCGGTGGACCTCGACCCACGAGCGACAGCCGCCGTACTCGTCGCGCACCTTGACGGTCACGGGCCGGGGGATGCGGTAGGTCCGAAGGACGATCACGTGCAGCGGGTGGCGGCGCTTCCACGAGAGTCGCTTCTCCGCGTAGTCCGGCGTCCAGACGTAGTAGGGGGAGAGCGCGTCGACGCAGCGCGGGTCGGTGATCAGGTAGCTCGCGGCGACCTCGGCCCAGGCGCGGATCCGAACCCGGTCGGGCTGCGGGATCCCGCCGTCCTGCGAGAGGGCGCTGGCGGGCGGCTCGCCGTCCGCCCAGACCCCCTCCTCGAGCGCACGACCGAGCTCCGGCCGGTGGGAGTCGCGGACCAGGTCGTTGCGCTGGTGGTCGAAGGTGGGGTAGAGGAAGAAGCGGTCGTGCTCGATCTCGAAGTGCCGGCCCTCCTCGCGGATCCCGCCCTTGCGGAGGGTGAGGAGCTGCTCCCCCTCGGCGAGAGCACGCACGGTCACGGCCCATTCTTTGAAGGCGATCGGCATTTCGAAGAGGTGCTGCGGTGCGCCCGGCGACGGTTCGTGCTGGGGGGCGCGAGGGAGCGCATTCTACGAAATGGGTGCCGGATTTCAAGGGTCCCCTCCGGCGACGTCCATCACGGCGGCGAAGTCGGCGTCCCCGTGCCCGGCGCCGCTCGCCTGCGCGTAGAGGCGCTCGGCTGCCCCGGCCAGGTCGAAGCTCGCGCCCAGCTCGCGCGCCTCGGCGAGGCAGTGGCGGACGTCCTTCAGCATGTGGTCGAGCTTGAAGAGCGGGTCGTAGTCGCGCTCCAGCATCGGGCGCGCCTTGAGGTCGAGCATCGCCGAGGCGCCAGATCCCGCCGCCACGACGCGCAGCAGCGCGTCCGCGTCGAGGTCCGCGGCCCGCGCCACGTGGAGCGCCTCGGCCAGCGCGGCGGCGTTGACCGCGGCGAGCGTGTTGTTCAGCAGCTTGACCATCGAGCCGTGGCCCTGCGGCCCCACGTGTACGACGAGCTCGCCCATCGAGTCGAACAGGGGGCGCGCGAGGTCGAAGTCGCGTCCATCGCCGCCGGCCATGATCGTGAGCGTCCCGTCCTCGGCCTTCGGTCGCGACCCGGTGACGGGCGCGTCCAGGAAGCTCGCGCCCGACTCGGCGCGCAGCCGCTTCGCGATCGCGCGGCTCGCGCTCGGGGCGATCGTCGACATGTCGATCGCGAGCGCTCCCTCGGTGAGGCCCTCGGCGACGCCCCCGGGCCCGAAGAGCACCTCCTCGACCTGAGGCGCGTCGACGACCATCGTGATCGTCGCGTCGCTCGCGCCGGCCGCCTCGGCCGCGCTCGCCGCCACCCGCGCGCCGTGCGCTTGCGCCAGCTCCTCGGCGCGCGCACGCGTGCGATTCCAGGCGATGACCTCGAAGCCGGCGCGGCAGAGGTTGGCCGCCATCCGCGCGCCCATGATTCCGAGCCCGATGAATCCGACCCGCTCGACGCGCTTGCGCTCAGCCAACTCGCTCGTCTCCGTGTCCGCCGCCGCCGGGAGTTTCGATCCGGATCCGATCGCCCGGCGCGAGCTCGCCGTCGACCTTACCCGGGAGCTCCACGCCGTTTCGAAGGTTGCGCCCGCGCTCTCCCGCCTCCCCGCCCGCGGCTCCCGGCGGTGCGTGGCGGCGGCGCTCCGAGATCAACGAGAAGCGCACGGCCGCGAGCGCCTCGAGCTCGCGGACCACGCCGTCGCCGCCGCGGTGGACGCCGCACCCGCCCGACCCGCGCCGCAGCGCGTACTCGACGGCTCGCAGCGGGAACTCGAGCTCGAGCGCCTCGATCGGGGTGTTGAGCGTGTTGGACATCGCCACGTGGACGGCGCTCGGGCCACCCGCGTCGGGGCAGGCGCCCTGGCCGCCGGCGAGCGTCTCGTAGTAGGTGAAGTCGTCGTTTCCGAGCGTCAGGTTGTTCATCGTCCCCTGACCGAGCGCGCGCCCGAAGGCGGACAGCACGAGGTCGGCCACGCGCGAGGAGGTCTCGACGTTGCCCGCAGCGACGGCCGCGGGCGGGCGCGCGTTGAGGATGCAGCCCTCGGGCGCCACGACGCGCAGCGGCCGGTACGCCCCGGCCGACGGCGGGACGTCTGGGTCGGTCAGCACGCGCACGGCGAAATAGCAGGCCGACAGCGTCACGGCCAGCGGGCAGTTGAGGTTGCCCTCGTGCTGTGCCGCGGAGCCGCTGAAGTCGAGCTCGAGCGCGTCGCCCCTGACCGTCGCTCGAAGCCGGAGCTCGAGGTCGCAGTCGGCGGCCTCGAGCAGGTCGCGTGCGTCGCGCTGCCCGTCGCCCAGCTCCGCGATCCGCGCCCGCGTGCGTCGCTCCGCGTAATCGAGCGTCGCGGCCGTCGCGTCGCGCAGGGCGGTGATGCCGGTGCGCTGCGCGAGCTCCTCGAGCCGTTGCGCGCCGGTGCGATTGGCGGCGAGCTGGGCGCGCAGGTCGGCCTCGCGCTCGCGCGGAGCGCGCATGCGGCCGGTCAGGTCGTCGAGCAGCTCACGATCGAGCTCTCCGGCGCGCACGAGCCGCGCCGGCGCGATCACAACACCTTCGTCCTCGAGGCTGCGGGAGCCGGCGGGCATGCTGCCGGGGGTCGGCCCTCCCACGTCTGCGTGGTGGGCGCGGCTGGCGGCGAAGCCGAGCAGCTCACGGCCGTTGGGCGGTGCGCCGGCGAACACCGGTGATATGACCGTGATGTCCGGCAGATGGGTCCCGCCGCGGTAGGGGTCGTTCAGGATCCAGGCATCGCCGAGCGCCTGCTCCTCGCCGATCACGGCGGCAACCGCCACCGGCATCGCGCCGAGGTGGACCGGGATGTGCTCGGCCTGCATGATCATCTGGCCGTCGCGGTCAAAAAGCGCGGTCGAGGCGTCGCGTCGCTCCTTGATGTTCGCCGAGTGGGCCGAGCGTACGAGCACCGCGCCCATCTCGTCGCACGCCGCGCGCAGCGCACCGACGGTCACCTGGAGGTCCGCGGCGCCCATCAGCGGCGCTCCAGCACGATCGTCCCGTCGACCGCGTCCTCGGTGCCCGACCAGCCCGGCGGTATCACCAGCGTCGACTCCGGCAGCTCGTAGATGGCCGGCCCCTCGAACCGTTCGTAGCCGTGGCCCCGGAGCACGGCCGCGTCGAGGTGTTCGCCTTCGAATGTGGCCGCGCGGCGTTCGGACCTCGCCCCTGCCCCTCCGGTGCCGGCTCCCGAGGGCAGCGCCGGCGCCGGCTCCGCGACCGCGACCCGTACGGTGACGAGCTCGATATCGGCCGCCTCGTCGGCGTAGCCGTAGCGCTCCTCGTGTGCGGCGTCGAACGCGCGCCTCAGCTCGCCTGGGTCGGGCTCCGGCGAGCCCGCGATCGTCAGCTCGAACGCCTGCCCCGAGTAGCGAAGGTCGTAGGCGACTCGAGCCTCCGCTCCGGGAGCGTCGAGGTCGGACCGGCCGCGCTCGGCGAGCCGCCTCACGATCGCGGCGACGCGCTCGGTCGTGACCGCGTCGCCCGCCAGCAGAGCGCTCTCGGCGAGGTCGCGCCGGCGCTCGGAGACCACGAGCCCGAGCGCGGAGAGGACGCCCGAGGCGCGCGGCGCCAGCACCCGCCTCATGCCGAGCTCGTCGGCGATGGCGGCTGCGTGCAGCGGCCCGGCTCCCCCGAAGGCCACGAGCGCGAGCGGGCGCGGGTCGATGCCGCGCTCGACCGTCATCACCCGCACGGCGCCCGCCATGCCGGTGGCGGCCACGCGGACGATTCCGGCGGCCGCCTCCTCGAGTGGTGTTCGCAGCTCCGAGGCGAGCGTCCGGACCGCCCTCTCCGCTGCGTCGCGGTCGAGATCGACGCCGCCCGCGAGCGGCGACCGGTCGTCGAGGTAGCCGAGCAGCAGGTTCGCGTCGGTAACGGTCGGCTGCTCGCCGCCGCGCCCGTAGCAGGCAGGCCCGGGGTCGGCGCCCGCCGAGTGCGGGCCGACGCGCAGCGCCCCGCCGGCGTCGCGCCAGGCGATGCTGCCGCCGCCGGCGCCGACGGTGTGCACGTCGACCATCGGCAGGGCCAGAGTCCGCCCGCCGACCTCGCGCCCGCCGCTCTGGCGCACCGACCCGGACTCGGCGACGGACACGTCGCACGAGG
>JBPCMT010000041.1:0-4388 GCA_051001995.1 Thermoleophilaceae bacterium | reverse complement strand
AGCACGAGGGCCACAAGGCCTCCTACGGGGTGCAGATGCCGATCGCGGTCGTGGTCGACCTCGACTACGTGCGGCGCAGCCCGCCCGAGATGCGCCGCTCGGGGATCGGCGACGCGGCGAGCAACCTGTCGGCGATCGCCGACTGGGAGCTCGCCGGGCGCGAGCGCGGCGAGGAGGTCGACGGGCTCGCGGTCAGCTTCGCCCGCACGGCCGCCGAGGCGGTGGCGGGCCGCACCGACGGGATTGAGGACGACGCCTTTCTGACCGTCCTCGCAGATGCGCTCGTGCTCTCCGGGCTGGCCATGGCGGTGGCCGGCAGCAGCCGGCCGTGCAGCGGCGGCGACCACGAGATCGTCCACGCCCTCGACCATCTCTTCCCCGGGACCGGCAACCACGGCGAGCTGGCCGGCCTCGGGGCGCTGTTCGCCTCGCACCTGCGCGGCGACGAGGGGCTCCGCGGGTACCTCGACACCTGCCTCGCTCGCCACGGCCTGCCGCGCGTGCCATCCGACCTCGGTCTCAGCGACGAGCAGTTCGCCCAGGCCGTGATCCACGCGCCGACCACGCGGCCCGACCGGTTCACCATCGTCGAGCACCTTAGCCTCGACGAGCCCGCCGCGCTGCGGCGCGTCCGCGAGTATGTCGACGCCCTCGATCGCTGAGCTGCGGGCGGTCTGCCAGCCGGAGTCGCTGCTCGGGCGCGTCGACGCGGAGCACTGGGCCGGGCGGCTGTACATGCGCCGCCTGTCGCCGTACGTGACCCGGGTGCTGATCGCCACCTCGCTGACCCCGAATGGGGTTACCTGGCTGATGATCGCGAGCGGTCTGCTCGCGGCCGTGTCGCTGACCTTCCCCGGCGTGCTCGGAGCCCTGGGCGCGTTCGTGCTCATCCAGGCGCAGCTCCTGTTCGACTGCTGCGACGGCGAGGTCGCGCGCTGGTGGAGGCGCTTCTCCCCGCGCGGCGTCTATCTCGACGGCATCGGCCACTACTCGACCGAAGCGGCGCTGGCCGCCGCGCTCGGGATACGCGCCGATGGCGGATGGGGCTCGATTGGCGGCTGGACGACGCTCGGGCTGCTCGTGGCCGTGCTCGTCCTGTTCCTGAAGTCCGAGAGCCACCTGGTCGAGGTGGCACGGGCGCACTCTGGCCGACCGCCCCACGAGGCCTCGGCGCAGAGCTCCGCGCCGCTTCCCGGGGTGTTGCGGCGGATACGCCGGGCCGCCCGCTTCGTGCCGTTCTTCCGCGCCTTTCTCGCGATCGAGGCGACCCTGCTCGCCCTTGTCGCCGCAGTCGCCGACGCCGTCGCGGGCGATCTCTCCGGGACCCGTGTCCTGCTGCTCGCGCTCGTCCCGCTCGCGCTGGTCACCGTCGCCGGCCACCTGGTCGCCATCCTCGCCTCGAAGCGCCTCGACGACCAGTGATCCCTCGCTACGGCTGCGTGGTGCTCACCCAGGGCCACCGCCCGCACGAGCTTCGGCTCGCGCTCGAATCGCTGCTGAGCCAGCGCGGCGTGGGCGTCGACATCGTGGTGGTCGGCAACGGCTGGGCGCCGACCGGGCTCCCGGAGGGGGTGCGCGGGCTGGCTCTCCCGGAGAACGTGGGGGCGACCGCGGGGCGCAACGCCGGGGTGGCGCACGTCGGCGGGGAGATCGTCCTCTTCCTCGACGACGACGCGCGCCTCGCCGACGACGACACGCTCGAGCGCATCGCGCGCGCCTTTACGGTGAACCCGCGTCTCGGCCTGCTCCAGCCTCGCGTCGAGGACCCCTCGGGTGCGACGCCGCCGCGCCACTGGGTCGCGCGGCTGCGCGTCGGCGACCGCGGGCGGAGCGGGCCCGTCACCGCCGTGTGGGAGGGCGCGGTCGCGATCCGGCGGCGCGTGCTCGAGCAGGTCGGAGGGTGGCCGCACGAGTTCTTCTACCTGCACGAGGGGATCGACTTGGCGTGGCGAGCGCTCGACGCCGGCTGGACGGTCTGGTACGCCGGCGACGTGCTCGCCCTTCACCCCGCCGACCGCGCGACGCGGCACGGCGGGCTGTTCCCGTACCTCAGCGCGCGCAACCGAGTCTGGCTGGCCCGCCGGCACCTGCCGCTCCCGCTGGCGGTCGTGTACGTCGCGGTCTGGCTCCTGCACACCGCCATGCGCCTGCGATCGCGACGCGACGCGCGCCTCGTCCTGCGCGGCTACGCCGACGGCCTGACCGGGCCGTGCGGGAGACGGCGGCGGCTGCGCTGGCGCACCGTCGCGCGCATGACGCGTGCCGGGCGGCCTCCGATCATCTGAGAGCGGCGCCCGGCACTTCGAGCGAGCGAGGCCGGGCCCCCGCGTGCGCAGGCGCGCACCGTGCCGGCGCGCCAGGCCTCAGAGAACGACGACTACCCTGGAACCGCGATGAACCTCGAGACGAAGCCCCCTTCCGCCCGCGAAAGCCAGACGCAAGCACAGGCGCCGGTCAGCGCCGGGGCGATCAAGGAGACGACCGCGCCGACCAGCGCCCGCGACGACGGGTTCACCTCCGAGCGCCACGTCTACCGGCCCCACCGGGTCGGCCTGCCCCCGATCCTGCCCTACGTGCGTGGCGTATGGCGGCGGCGCCAGTTCACCTTCGAGCTGTCGCGGACCACGTTGCGGAGCTCCCACTTCGACACCGTGTTCGGACAGCTGTGGCTGGTCATCAACCCGCTGCTGCTCGCCGCCGTCTACTTCATCCTCGTGGAGATCCTCCGCCAGCGCAGCGGAGGGGCGCCGTTCTTCGCCCACCTGATGGCCGGGCTGTTCGTGTTCTACTTCTTCGCCAGTTCGGTCAACCAGGGCGCCAAGTCGGTCGTGGGCGGGGGGAAGCTGATCCTCAACACGGCCTTCCCGCGCACTCTGCTCCCGCTGTCGTCGGTGGTCACCGCGTTCATGCGCTTTCTCCCGACGCTCGCGATCTACGCCGTGATGCACGTGGTCGCGGGGCTCCCGGTGGGCGTGCACCTGCTCTGGGCGATCCCCATCTTCGCGATGATCGCGATCTTCGCCTCGGGGGTGGCAATGCTCTTCGCGGCGGCCCAGGTGTACTTCCGCGACCTCTCGAGCTTCCTGCCGTACGTGACGCGGATCTGGCTCTACGCCTCGCCGATTCTCTACTACGCCGAGGAGGTCCCCGAGCGGTTCAAGCCGATCCTCGCCCTCAACCCGCTCTACCCGCTGCTGGCCTCGTGGAGCGACGTGCTCAACCAGGGCCAGCAGCCGAGCGCCGGCCTGATGCTCTGGGGCCTGGCGTGGGCCCTGGTGGCCTTCGTGGCCGGGGGCCTGTTCTTCATTTCGAGGGAGCGCGAGTTTGCCGTCCGTCTCTGACCATCCTCCCGCGGAGGCCGTAGCCGCCGGTCTGGGCGACGACGCCTCGATCAAGGTCGAGAACCTCTCGGTCACCTACCGCACCTCCTACGACAAGGCGCCGACGCTCAAGAACATCGTCGTGCGCAAGGGTCGCGGCGAGCGGACGGTCCGGGAGGTAGAGGCGCTGCGGGAGGTCTCCTTCGAGGTGCCGCACGGGGCCGTGCTCGGCCTGGTCGGCGCGAACGGGGCCGGCAAGTCGACGCTCGTGCGCACGGTCGCAGGCATCCTCCCCCCGACCGAGGGCCGGGTCGAGGTCCACGGTCGCGTGAGCACGCTGCTCGCGCTCGGCGTCGGCTTCAAGAGCAGCCTCACCGGGCGCCAGAACGTGGTGCTCGGCGGGCTGGCCGCGGGCCTGACCCGCGACGAGCTTGCGGAGAAGTACGACGAGATCGCGGCGTTCGCAGAGCTCGGGGAGTTCATGGACCTCCCGATGCGGACCTACTCCTCGGGGATGTACGGACGGCTCGCGTTCTCGGTCGCCGTGCACATGGATCCCGACATCCTGCTCATCGACGAGGCTCTGTCCGTGGGCGACGCGCGGTTCAAGCGCAAGTCGTTCGAGAAGATGCGCGAGCTCTGCGCCGAGGCGCGGACGATCGTGCTCGTCACCCACGCGCTGCGCAGCGTCCGCGAACTCTGCAACCAGGCGATCTGGCTGCATCAGGGCCGCCTCGCGATGTGCGACGAGCCCGGGAAGGTGGTCGAGGCCTACACGCGCTTCCTCGACGTTGGCGAGAGCGGGGAAGTGCTCGAGGACGTGTGAGCCGGCCGTCCGTCGCTACACGGCGGGACCGCGCGCCGACTGCGCCGGAGCCTGCTGCGAGCATCGATCGAGCCGGTAGACGTCGACCTCCGGGCCCGGCCGCGAAAAGGCCGGAGAGTAGTAGAGCAGCGAGCGGTTGAAGTCGAAGGGCACGGGCTCGGCTCCCGGCCGGTAGGGGAGCACACCAAAGACCGGCTGCGACTCGCGCTCGAGCCGTCGGTAGTAGGCGAGGGCCTTCGGCT
>JBPCMT010000040.1:0-9211 GCA_051001995.1 Thermoleophilaceae bacterium | reverse complement strand
TCTACGGGCTCAAGGCTGCGGTGGCCGCGCTCGTGGCGATGGCGATCGTCCGGCTCTCGCGATCGTTCATCTCCGACGTCCCGCTGGCGCTGCTCGCCGCGGCGAGCTTCGCCCTGACGCTGTCGGGGTTTGGCGGCTTCGTGCTCGTCCTCGCCGTCGCCGGGCTGCTCTACTGGCTGTGGACCGCGCGCGGGTGGTCCGGTGCCGTGTCCGCGATGGGCGCGACGCCGATCGTGATCTTCGCGGTCGCCACCGGAGCAATAACGATCTCGCTCACGGCCGACGTGTTCCTCGAGGGCCTGCGCGCCGGCCTGCTCACCTTCGGGGGGGCGTACACGGCGATCCCGTTCCTCCAGGAGGGCGCCGTCGAGACGCAGGGCTGGCTGACCAACGGCGAGTTCCTCGACGGGCTCGCGTTGTCCGGCATCCTGCCGGCGCCGCTGATTATCTTCTCGACGTTCGTCGGCTACCTCGCCGGCGGGCTACCCGGCAGCCTGGCGATGACGCTCGGGATCTTCCTCCCGGCCTTCGTCTTCCCGATCTTCCTGCACCGCGCCTTCGTCTCCGTAGCGGAGAACCCGCGGATCCGCCCCTTTCTCCTCGGTGTCGCCGCGGCGGTCATCGGGCTAATCGCGGCGGTCGCGGTCGAGCTGTTGAAGACGGCGGTGGTCGACGTGACGAGCGCGATCCTCGTGGTCGGGGCATTTGCGCTCCTTTACCGCTTTCACGCCAAGCTGACCGTCCTTTATGTGGTGGTCGGATGCGGCGTGATCGGCGCGCTACTCCAGCTCACGGTGCTGTGAGACGGCTCGAAGGGGCGCGCGTCGGAAGCAGCGCCCCCGGGAGGATTCGAACCTCCGGCCCGCTGCTTAGAAGGCAGCCGCTCTGTCCACTGAGCTACGGGGGCTCGCTTGGGCGAGGATAAGGGGCGGCGCGGCGAGGTCTAGCCGCTCCGCCGCTCGACCTCGAAGGTGAAGCCGGCGGATCGCAGGCGCTCGACGAGCGCGGGCCCCATCGCTGTCGCGGGGGTGAGTACCCCGGCGTAAGGAGGCATGCGGTCGCCGTCCAGCGCCAGGCAGAGCGCACTCTCGCCGAGCATCACCGAGGTCGCCGCGTAGCCGGGATCGCCCTGCGCGGCGACGCGACACACGTATCGCGCCCCGCCCAAGGTGCGCGCGTGGATCTCGATGCGAAAGAAGCCCGCCTCCCGCGACTGTTCGTCGGGGCCCTCCCCCGCCTCCGGAAGCACCCGGTCGAGCAGGCCTCGCGCGGGGCCGAACGACAGGCCGGCGGCGAGCGCCCCGATCCCCGCGGTGACGCCCACGGCCTTCGCCGGAGCGGTGAGGCCGGAGCCGAAGCCCATCACCTCCTGGTAGCGGAAGCGACGCCCGTATGCCCACTCCTGCAGAGCGTTGCTGCGACGCACGACACGCGTGTTGATCGCCGCCATCACGAACGGCGCCAGCCAGCCGCCGAGCTGATCGTCTCGCCGCACGCCGCGCATGTCGCGCTCGTCGCCGAGGTCGGGCTCTTCGCTGCGCGTCGGGCTGAGCGCGTAGGGGTCGTTGACGATGCGCCCGCGCTCGCGGTTCGCCCGCGCCTCGTCGAGCTGACCCTTCATGGAGGCGAAGGTTCCGCCGCTGAAGCTTCCCTTCGCCCCGGTCACGACCAGCGTGGTGTCCTCGAGCTCACCCGAGCCGTCCGAGCGTGCGGCCTCGTGCAGCAGGAGCACTCCGAGGTCGGAGGGGATCGAGTCGAAGCCGCAGGCGTGGACGACCCGGGTGCCGGCGGCCGCGGCGGTCCCGTGGTGGCGATCGATCGAATCGCGCATGAACAGGACCTCGCCGTCGAGGTCGGCGTAATGCGTGCCGGCGGCGGCGCACGCCTCGACGAGCGGCAGGCCGTAGCGCGCGTACGGCCCGACGGTCGTGGCCACCACGCGCGTGGCGCCCGCGAGCCTCGCCAGCGAAGCTGGGGCCGACGAGTCGGCCGCCAGGAGCGGCCACTCGGACGCTCTCGCGCCGAGGCCCGACCGCACGCCGGCGAGCTTCTCCTCCGAGCGCCCCGCGAGCCCGATGCGGGCGCCCGCCGGCGCATGCTCGGCCAGGTAGCCGGCGACCAGGCGGCCGGTGAAGCCGGTGGCCCCGAAGACGACGACGTCGAGCGATCGGTCCGCGGTCACCTGTCGCACGCTATTCGCATCGGGCCGCGACCGGCGGCGTCAGCCGGCGACGACCCAGACCGCCCGGGCCCGCACGATCTCGCGTCCCTCGACGGTGAGCGAGCAGTCCGCGAACGCGAGCGTGCCGCCGAGGCGATCCACGCGCGTGTGCGACTCGATCCAGTCCCCGGGCTTCGCCGGCTTGAGGAAGTCGACGGTGAGGCTGACGGTCGCGCGGTCCCTCCCGTCGCCGGCGTCGGCCTCGATCGCCCGGCCCAGGGCGAAGTCCGCGAACGTGGAGAGAAGGCCGCCCTGCACGGAGCCGCGATGATTGGCGTGACGGTCCTCGGCGCGGAGGGCGAGAACGAGCTCGTCGGCGCCCTGCTTGACGTGCACGGGCCCGATCAGCTCCAGGAACGGGCCCTGATTCTGAAATGGGATAAAGCCGGCGGGAACGTCGACGGCCCTCACCTGCGCTTGAGCACCGGCTTCACGTCGATGATCGGCGTCCCGTCCAACGCTTCGAGATTGCGTACCCCGAGTCTCGGACCATCGATCGACGCAACCTCCACCGGGTGTAGCCCGACCGGGTTCGGGCGGTCCGGGGAGCGGGTGTTGAACACTCCCTGCATGGGGTTGGCGACGTCGTCGCGCGGATGCACCCGCAACACATCGCGGTGAGCGCGATCGAGCCACGTCAGGACGATGACCTCATCCCCCGGTCGGATGCCCTGGAGACCCTCGAGCACGGCCGGCTCGAACACCAGCCAGGCATCGGGGGATCCCTCATGGCCCTGCTTCGGCGCCGATCCTCGATCGGTCAGAGGGGACTCGACCATCCCGATCGGCATCAGTTCGAGACGAGCTCTGTTCATGCGATGACTATTCGACCTCCTACATCGGGGCGGCCGGATTCGAACCGACGACCTCGGCGACCCAAACGCCGCGCTACTACCAGACTGAGCTACGCCCCGAGGTCCGTGAGTCTACGTCCAAGCGGCGCGGAGACAGACCATCCACGCCTCCAAGCGCGCACGCAACAAGGTGTCGTGCGAGCCGACTGACAGTACCCCGTACTGGCAGCGCCACGTCCTCGATGCGAGCTGGCTGCTGTTCGATCGATATCCAGCTCGCCACCCCAGAATCGTCTCAACGCGGAGGGATTTTGGTCGGCGTCGTACTGGATCGAATACCGCAGCGGATTCCGTAGGGCCCGGATCCACCGGACGGCGACCTTGATCACCGCGAGATCCGAGTTGCAGACGGAGACCGTGTTTCTGTTCCGCTTGTAGCCCTCGGCGATGTAGAGGCAGACGAAGTCGCGGAAGGTTGGGTCGGTCGCCATGTCCTCGAAGTTGCGCGCCGCTTCCTCGTACGCGGCGGTGCGGAGCAGCCGGTAGTTGCGCTGCATCGCGCGGCTCCCTCGGCGTCGGGCCGCCGCCCGTCCCGCTAGCCCTCGCTCGGTCACCGGGATCGGCAGATCGCGCACCCAGTAGTAGATCGTCGTCCGCGGGATCAGCAGCCGGTCCGAGAGCTCGTCGATCGTCAGCTTCTTCGAGACTCGGAGCTGACGAGCCTTCTCGCGGAGGAAGACCGAATGCGTCATACGAACATATGTTCCTAATCGAGTCGGACGGAACGAGCGGGCCGCCGCCGGTAGTGTCCGCCGGCATGGCCGATGTCCAGCCGCTTCGCGCGCTGCGCTACGACCTCCGCGCGGTGGGCTCGCTGGACGCCGTCGTCGCGCCGCCATACGACGTGATCGACGAGGCCATGCGCGCCGAGCTCGCGTCGCGTAGCCCGTTCAACGTCGTCGAGGTTGACCTGCCGCGCGCCGACGGCGGCGATCCCTACCTGCACGCGCAGACGACGCTCGAGGCGTGGGGTCAGCAGGGGATCGTCGCCCGCGACCGTGAGCCCGCGCTCTGGGCGATGACGCAGGAGTACTCGGTGCCGGGCAGCGGCGAGCGGCGGACGCGCAGCGGCTACTTCTGCCGCGTGCGCGTGGAGGACTACGGGCCCGGACGGATCCGCCCCCACGAGCGCACCCATCCGGAGGCGCGCGAGGACCGCCTTCGCCTGCAGCGGGCGACCCGCGCCAACCTCTCCCCCATCTTCAGCCTCTATCCCGACCCGGAAGCAGCGGTGTGGCAGGCGCTCGAACCGGCGACGAACGCCGAGCCAGACGCCGCGGTGACCGACACCGACGGAACGGCACACCGCCTGTGGAGGATCGGCGACGAAACCGCGATCGCAGCGGTGGCCGACGCGATGCGCGACCACGAGCTCCTGATCGCCGACGGGCACCACCGCTACGAGACCGCCCGCGTCTACGCGGACGAGGTCGGCGGGGAGGGCGAGCACAGCTACGTCATGATGTTCCTCTGCTCGCTGTCCGACCCGGGGCTCACGGTGCTTCCCACGCACCGGCTGCTGAGCGGGCTCGACGAGCCGAAGCAGGTCGCGATCGCCCAGGCGATCCGCGCCGCCTTCGAGTACGAGGAGGTCGAGCTCTCCGCGCTGGCGCCCGAGCCTGGGCCCGGCATCGTCCTCGGCTACATGGACTCCTTCCACCGCACGCCGTACCGCCTCACGCTCACCGACAGTGCGGCCGCCGACCGGGCGATGGCGGACAAGCCGGAGGCCTACCGGGCGCTCGACACCGCCGTGCTCGAGTCGATGATCCTGCGCGACGCGCTCGGCATGTCGGCCGACGACATCTCGCACCAGCGCGGGCTCGCGTACTCGAAGGGCGCCCGCGACGCCGTCGAGGCGCTCGAGGCCGGTCACGCCGACGCCGCGTTCCTGCTGGCGCCCACGCCGGTCGAGCGCGTGCGCCAGGTCGCCGAAGCCGGCGAGCCGATGCCCCCGAAATCGACCTTCTTCTACCCCAAGGTCCCCACCGGCCTACTGTTCAATCCACTCGAGTAGCACGAGCCCCCGTGGCCTCGCGCCACGGCTGAGCCACCCGCGCGCGGGAGTAGGATGCCGCGCCGTGGTCAAGATCTACACGCGCAAGGGCGACGACGGCACCACCGGCCTCTGGTACGGCGGGCGGGTGTCGAAGTCGGACCGCCGGCCCGAGGCCTACGGCGCGGTGGACGAGGCCGCCTCGGCGCTGGGATTGGCGCGAGCGTGCGCCGGCGCGCAGGTGGAGGTGGCCGACGACATCCTCGCGCTCCAGCGCGAGCTCTTCGTGGCCGGGGCGGAGCTCGCCACCGCGCCGGAGGCTACGGGGCGGCTGGAGGACGGAGTCTCGCGGGTCACGATCGAGATGGTCGACGCTCTCGAGACCCTCATCGACCGCTACATGGACCGCGTGGACCTCCCGCCGAAGTTCGTAATCCCTGGCGGCAGCGAGCTGTCGGCCCGACTCGACCTGGCCCGGACGGCGCTGCGCCGCGCCGAGCGCCGGGTGGTGGACCTCGATCGCGACCACGACCTGGCCGACGCCACCGTCCTGCGCTACCTGAACCGCGCCTCCGACGCCGTCTACGCGATGGCGCGCTACGCCGACGACCCGGAGCCGGCGCTGTTCGAGGGGCGCTCATGAGGGCGATCGCCCGCCGCGAGAACGGCTCGCTGCGCCACGAGGTCGAGGTCGGCAACCACCGGCTGACCGCCGACGAGCCAAAGCGCAACGGCGGCACCGACGCCGGCCCCAACCCCCAGGAGCTCCTCGCGGCGAGCCTGGCCTCGTGCACCGCGGTCACCGTGGAGATGTACGCCCAGCGCAAGGGTTGGGACATCGGGGACGTGGTCGTGAACGTGGACTACGAGCCCGCGCAGCGCGGCTCGCCGACACGCTTCGCTACGGGGGTTCGGCTCGACCAGGAGATGCCCGAAGGACAGAGCGGGAAACTCATGCAGATCGCCGCGAAGTGCCCCGTCCACCGCACGCTGGAGGGCGAGGTCATGTTCGACGAGAAGCTCGAGCTGGCCTGAGCTCAACCGCGGGGCTCGGCGGACATCGCGTCCGCCAGGCCCGGCCAGCTCTCGATCGGGTCGGTCGACCGGACGACGTGCATGCCGGCGGCTTCGAAGCGCTCGAAGGCGGCGTCCGCCTCGTCCGTGTAGTCGACTGCCCCCGGTATGACCACGGGCGACGTGCAGTCTCCCAGGAGATAGGTTCGCTCGGCGAGCCTGCGGCCGGGGGCACCGTCGCCCTCGAGGAGGTCGTCGATGGTCCACGCCAGGCAGTGGCTCTTGGCCTGCCCGGCGACTACGACGGCGTCGAAGGTCAGCAGCTCCCCGACGAGTCCGGCGTTCTTTCGGTCGATCGGCTCGCCGTTCGGTCCCTCCGTCACCTCCGGCCCGAGCATCGAGTAGTGCTCGGTGAGGGGGTTCTCGCCCTTGACCAGGAAGGCGGGCTGGCTGTCGCGCGCCACGCCGTGGAAGAAGACCGCCTCCTCGACGGCCGAGACCAGCGCATGCCCGATGCCGCCGAGCATCGCGTGGTAGGGCCAGATCGTCAGGTCGTACTTGCCTCCGGCCGCGAGCAGGCTCGTGTAGTGGTCGAGCTGACGCTCCGAGTATCGAGCGTCGATCCCGAGGCTCTCGGTGACGGCCGCGTTGACTCTCCAGCGGCCGGCCTCGACCTCCTCGTGGGAGATCCTCGTGTGTGGATCCGGATGGTTGCCCTGCTCGTCGACGAGCCAGGCGGCGTGGAAGATCTGCATCGCGCGATGGGTGTCGAGGCTGGGGAAGATCTGGGTGACCGCGCCCAGGTTGCGGTAGACGAACTCGCACAGCCGGCGGTTGTCGTCGACCGCGCCGGTGCCCGAGCGTCCGGCGACGAAGAGCTCGAAGTCGGGGATGCAGAACGTGTTCTGGACGTCGACCGCGAGGAGGCAGAGCCGGAAGGAGTCCTCGGTGGCCGGCCGCAGAGCGTGCTCGTCGGCCCACGCCCGTCCCTCTCGCGCGCGCTCCTCGTACGAAACGCGCCACACCTCGCCGACGCGACCCGCATCGAAGTGGCCCGGAAGCGGAAGCTCTCCCATCGCCGAGGCGAGTCTAGCCTTGGGCGCGCGATGGGTTGGACGGGGCTCGAGACTCGATAATCCCCCCCGTGGCCGGCGCCGCAGAGCTCCGCGAACTGCTCCTCGAGCCCGAGGAGGCGAGCGCGATCGAGGTCACCGGGCGCACCGCCGCGGCGGTGCTCGTGCCGCTCTACCTCGACCGTGGCGAGCTGCACGCCGTCTTCACCAAGCGACGCGCCGAGCTGCGCCGGCACGCCGGCGAGATCTCCTTCCCGGGCGGCCGTCAGGACGGCGGCGAGACGCTCGTCACGACCGCGCTGCGCGAGGCCGAGGAGGAGATCGGGCTACCGCGCGAGGCGGTCGACCTCGCGGGCGCTCTTCCCCCCACCCCGACCGTCGTCACGAGCTACCGAGTCCACCCCTTTGTGGGCGTGATCAGGCCGGGGCACGCCTGGGTGCCTCAGCCGACCGAGGTCGAGGCCGTGCTCGAGCTCTCGCTGCCGGCGCTCGTGCGCGGACACGAGATGAAGCGGCTCGTCCGCAAGGGCGTGCCGTTTCGAACCGTGACCTACACGGTCGGGGACCACCTCGTGTGGGGGGCGACCGCGCGGATCGTCGAGTCGCTCGTCGCACGACTCGAGCCCCTGCTCTAGCGCCGCCGTTCATCGACCGGTCAGACTCGCGCCGCTTCGCGCGGATACGCTCAACGGATGAGCGAACGAACCTTCGACGTGATCGTGATGGGGGCTGGGGCGCCGGGCGAGGAATGCGCCGGGCGGACCGCCGACGGGCTGGAGACGGCGATGGTGGAGAACCACCTGGTTGGCGGCGAGTGCTCCTACTACGCCTGCATGCCGTCCAAGGCGCTGCTGCGTCCTGCGGAGGCGGTGGCGGAGACCGAGCGCATCCCCGGAGCGAAGGAGGCGGTCACCGGCGACCTCGACGCAGCCGCGGTCCTCGCCCGGCGCGACGAGATCATCCATGACCTCGACGACTCGGGGCAGCTCCCGTGGCTCGAGGACCGCGGCATCCCGCTCTATCGCGGGCACGGGCGGCTCGACGGGGAGCGACGGGTGCGCGTGGGCGACGACGTCCTGGAGGCGCGCCGCGCGGTGGTGATCGCAACCGGCAGCGCCGCGGCCGTCCCGCCGATCGACGGGCTGGCCGACGCCTCCCCCTGGACCAACCGCGAGATCACCACAGCGAAGGAGGTTCCCGGCCGGCTGCTCGTGCTCGGCGGCGGGGTCGTGGGCGTGGAGATGGCGCAGGCATGGGCCACCCTGGGCTCCGACGTGACGCTCCTCGAGGCGGAGTCGGCGCTGATCCAGAACTACGAGCCGTTCGCGCGCGAGCAGGTCGCCGACGGCCTGCGCGACGCCGGCGTCGACGTCCGGACCGGCGCCCGGGCGAGCGCCGTCCGGCGCGCGAACGGAAGCGTGACCGTCGAGCTCGAGGGCGGCGACTCCGTGACCGGCGACGAGCTGCTCGTGGCCGTGGGCCGGCGCCCGCGGACCGACGACATCGGCCTCGACACCGTGGGTCTCGAGGGCGGGAGCTACCTGGACGTGGACGACAAGCTTCGGGTCGACGGATTCGACTGGCTTTACGCCGTCGGCGACGTCAACGGGCGAGCCCTCCTCACCCACGCCGGCAAGTACCAGGCGCGGATCGCGGGCGACGTGATCCGCGGGCGCGAGGCGACCGCAACGGCCGACGTCCCCGGCCCGCCGCAGGTCGTGTTCACCGATCCGCAGGTGGCCGCGGTGGGGCACTCGCTCGCGTCCGCGCGCGACGCGGGCATCGACGCGACCGAGGTCGACTGGCCGACCGGATCGGTGGCCGGGGCGAGCTTCTACGGGCGCGGCGCCGAGGGCACCGCGCGGCTGGTGGTCGACGAGCGTCGGCGCGTGCTGGTCGGGGCTACGTTCACCGGCCCGGACGTCGGCGAGCTGCTGCACGCGGCCACGGTGGCCGTCGTCGGCGAGGTGCCGCTCGATCGCCTCTGGCACGCGATCCCCTCCTTTCCCACGCGCAGCGAGGTCTGGCTGCGGCTGCTCCAGGCCTACGGGCT
>JBPCMT010000039.1:0-19629 GCA_051001995.1 Thermoleophilaceae bacterium | reverse complement strand
ACCTTGAGCCGGTCGGAGAGGTCGGCCACAGTGATGCCGGGGTTCTGCCGCACCGCGTTCAGGGTCTGCTCGGCGCGCGTGCCGCCGCGGCGCCTGCGACGGCGGCCGTTGGTGGAGCGACCGCCGGTCGAGCCGCGCGGCCGGCCCGGCCCGCGACGCGGTGCCTCGATCCCCTCGAGAGCCGCCTTCGCGCGCTCGAGCTTGAGGAACTCGTCGTGGAGCGGACGCAGCTCCTTCAACCGCTTGTCGATGTCGGTGCGAGTCTGGTCCAGAAAGTCAGTCATGTCACTCCTTGACTTAGAGAGGTGAGTTCACTTTGCGCAGGAAGATAACTGTAGTAGGTGCGGGTAACGTCGGTGCAACCACTGCACAGAGAATTGCCGAGCGTGATTACGCCGACGTCGTGGTCGTCGACATCGTGGAGGGCCTTCCCCAGGGCAAGGCGCTCGACCTGAACCAGTCCGGCCCGATCGTCGGTTACGAGCCGAACGCCGTGGGCACGAACGGGTACGAGGAGACCGCTGGGTCAGACATTGTGGTGATCACCTCGGGCTCTCCGCGCAAGCCGGGCATGAGCCGCGACGACCTGCTCGAGACCAACAAGGGCATAGTCGGCAGCGTCGCCTCGGAGATCGCGGATCGCTCGCCCGACGCGATCGTGATCGTGGTGACCAACCCGCTCGACGCGATGTGCCACGTCGCCTCCGACGTCACGAACTTCCCGCGTCAGCGGGTCGTGGGGATGGCCGGGATACTCGACTCGGCGCGCTTTAGGACCTTTCTGGCCTGGGAGCTGGGCGTGTCGGCTCGCGACGTCACCGGGTTCGTGCTCGGCGGTCACGGCGACACGATGGTCCCCGTTGTCAGCTACTCGAGCGTCGCCGGGATCCCGATCACCCAGCGTCTCGCCGACGACCGCATCGAGGAGATCGTGCAGCGCACGCGCGACGGCGGCGCCGAGGTCGGCAAGCTGCTCCAGAAGGGCTCGGCGTTCTACGCGCCCTCCGCGGCGACCGTGGAGATGATCGACTCGATCGTGCTCGACCAGAAGCGCGTCCTCCCGTGCGCGGCCCTGTGCCAGGGCGAGTACGGGATCGACGGTCTGTTCGTGGGGGTGCCGGTCCGGCTCGGCACGGACGGAATGGAGGAGATCGTCGAGATCGAGCTCGGCGATCGCGAGAAAAGCGACCTCGACGAGTCGGCGGGCGCGGTGCGCGAGCTCGTGGACGCGATGGCGAAGCTGTAGGGGCTCCGCCGCGCCGCGCCGCGCCGCGACGGTGCGCGGGCCGTGCATCGAGGTTCTTCTGCGAGCTGGTCTCTAAGGAAGTCTTTCTAAGAGACCATTCTCGAGAAGCGATGTACCGATGACCGGGCGATCGGGGCGACGGGCGGCCGGGCGCCGGCTCCAGCGCGGCGCGACTTTACGCCTCTGCCATGCCCTTGAGGCGATCGAGCGAGCGCTTCATCTCGCGCTGGGCGGTTCGGCTCACCGCGCGCCCGGCGAGCCGGCCCGCTGCTCCGCCGGGCAGCTCGTACTCGTTCGCGTAGGAGAAGCGGGTCCCGCCGTCGCGCTCGGCGAACTCGTAGACCACGCGCGCCTGCGTCCGGACCGGCCCGCGCCCCTCCCACACGACCCGGCGCGGGCAGTCGTCCTCGGCCACCCGCCAGCGCACCTTGAAGCGCCGGCCGGCGACCTTCAGGCACTGGGTGAGCTCGGACCCCTTCTTGAGCTCGCCGGACGGTGCCTCGAGCAGGTCCTCGTGGATCGAGACCCACTCGCCGAGGCAGTGAGGGTCCATCACCAGGCCGTACACCGTCTCCGGCGCGGCCTTCACGTCCACCTGCGCGTCGATCCTCATCGGGCCGCGAGCGGCTCGCTCGCTTCCCACACGCGCAGCGCGCGCTCGACCGCGCGGGCGAATGGCCGAAGGCGTATGCCGTAGAGGTCGCGGGCGGCGCCGTCGCGCGGTAGGAGGTCGGTCTGGAGGCTCTCCATCAGCGGTCGAACCAGCCCCAGCGGCTGGTCGGTGATGGCGCTGACGACGGCACTGGTGACGGGCGTGACCGTGACCCCCAGGCCGAGCGGCGCCCGACCGACGCCCATCTGCTCCCCGATGCGCTCGATCATGCGCGCGTAGGAGACCACGTCCGGTCCGGCGATGTCGAGCGATCGGCCGGCGGCCTCCTCGACGCCGGGTGTCCGCGCGAGGTACTCGATCGCGTCGCGCTCATCGATCGGTTGGGTGCGGTTCTCGCGCCAGGCGGGGAGCGGGAGCACACGCAGGCGCTCGACGAGGCGGACGAGTATGCGAAACGAGGACGAGTGCGCCCCAATCAGGATCGACGCCCTCAACGCGGTGGAGCGCGGCACCGCCTCCAGAAGCGTCCGCTCCACCTCGACGCGCGACCGCAGATGCGCGGAGACCGCGCCTTCGGCAGGCATGATCCCGCCCAGGTACACGACCCGCTCGACTCCGGCGGCGGCCGCCGCGCGCGCGAAGTTGTCCGCCGCGCGGCGATCGCGGCTCGCGAAGTTGCCGTCATCGGTTGCGCGCAGCGGCCGCGGGCCGTCCATCGAATGGACGAGGTAGTACGCGGTGCGACAACCCTCCAGCGCGCGCTCGAGGCCGCGGCCGGTCACCAGGTCCACCGTCACCCTCTCGGCGCCCGGCAGGGGCGCAAGGGCGCTCTCGTCGCGCGCCGCCGCCCGCACCGCGCGGCCCTCGGCCAGCAGACGCTCGACCAGATGACCGCCCACGTACCCGGTCGCGCCGGTGACTAGCTCCATCTCAGCCTGACCCCGGGTCATCGAAGCCGCCCATGCTCGCTGATACGTCGCGCCGAGGGGGGAGACCAGTCGGCCGCGACGTCGCCTCTCCGTAAGCACTCGAGCCTAAGCTTGAGGCGTTATTCGCGAGCGAGGCAATGGAGGTTCCGATGAGCACGAAGGTCGAGAAAAGCGAGGAGCAGTGGCGCGAGGAGCTCACGCCCGATCAGTACGAGGTCCTTCGCAAGAAGGGCACGGAGGCGCCGTTCACCGGCCGCTACGTGGAGACGAAGGCAGACGGCACCTACCGCTGCGCCGCCTGCGGAGCGGAGCTCTTCTCCTCCGACACCAAGTTCGAGTCGGGGACCGGCTGGCCGAGCTTCTGGGAGGCGGCGAAGCCCGGCGCGGTGGAGCTGCGGTCCGACAACAGCTTCTTCATGCGCCGCACCGAGGCAGTCTGCGCGCGGTGCGAGTCGCACCTCGGGCACGTCTTCGACGACGGCCCGCAGCCCACCGGCAAGCGCTACTGCATCAACTCCTGCTCGCTCGACCTCGACCATGAGGAGGGCTCCGGCGACGGCGACGCGAGCTGACGCCGCGCCTCCCCGGCGGGCGCGGCGAGCGTGAATCTCGCAAACAGCGCCCGCCCTTCGCGCCGACGCACCAAAAGCGTGCACTTTGCACGATGAGCGAATAACCGCGAGTTCCGGAAAGCCGGCCGACGCGCCCGGCCCCGATGTACGAGAGTGGCCCTCGGCCCGGGACCGCCCGGGTAGGGGGCCGCGGAGGTGGCTCGAGGGGAACGGACGAGGAGGGTTGACGGAGGAATGGCGACGGCACGACGGAAGCAGCCGAAGTGCGAGGACTGTTGGTTTCACAAGCAGATGCTCTGCGCGCTGAGCCTCTCCGGACCCTGTCCGACGTTTCGCCCGGCCGAGCGCGGCCTAGCGCCCGAGCGCCAGCTCGCGTTCGTCTTCCGCACCGAGCGAACGCACAGCGCCTATGCCTTTCCGCAGCCGCGGTAGGCGCCGGAGCGGATTAGAGTGGCGCTCGCATGCGCCTCACGGTTCTCGGCAAGTCGCCGTCGTGGCAGGACGCCGGCGGTGCCTGCTCGGGCTACCTCCTCGAGGACGGCGACGTGTCGGTGCTCGTCGACTGCGGGAACGGCGTCTTCTCGAAGCTGCGGCGCTTTCGCGACTACACGCGCCTCGACGCGGTGGTGGTCACCCACCTCCACGCCGACCACTTCCTCGACCTGATCCCCTTCGCGTACGCGCTGACCTACGCGCCGCGCCAGCAGCCGGTGCCCGTGGACCGTTGGCCCGGCACCGACGAGCCGGCGCGGCCGCGGCTGATCGTCCCGCCCAGCGCGACCGAGACCTTTCGCCGCGTGACCGGTGCGTGGGGCGCCGAGGATCTCATCGAGGGCGCGTTCGCGATCGAGGAGTACGCGGAGGAGTCGGAGCCCGTCGTCGGCTCGCTCTCGTTCGCGTTCCGGGTCGTGCCGCACTTCCGTGAGACGTTCGCGATCCGCGTCGTGTCCTCGAACGGGGACGGGCGGCTTGTCTTCGGCGGCGACTGCGGGCCGACCGACAACCTCGTCGACTTCGCCGACGGCGCCGAGCTGCTGCTCGCCGAGGCCACCCTCCCGCGTCCGGAGCGGACCGGCATCCGCGGCCACCTCACGCCGCGCGAGGCCGGCGAGCACGCGCGCGCGGCGGGGGCACGGCGCCTCTTGATCACCCACATCTCGGACGAGCTCGACTCGCTGTGGGCGCGCGATGAGGCCGCCGCGGGCTTCGGCGGGCCCGTGCACCTCGCCAGCGAGGGGGACGTCTACCGCGTTTGAGCTGCGAGGCGCGCGCGGGCGGCGTAGGCCCTCGCCCGCTGGCTACGCTACGAGCCGTGGCCCGCGAGCGCGACCTCTTCGCGAACTTCGAGCGGATGCGCAGGGAGATCGACGAGCTCTTCGGCGACGTCTTCGAGCGGACCGGGTTCGGCCCCCGCCGCGGCTTCTCGCCGGCCGTGGACGTCTACTACGACGGCGAGCCGCCGCGCGCGATCGTCAGGGCCGAGCTCGCGGGCGTGGACATCGACGGCGTGGGCTTGGAGATCCGCGGCCGCCAGCTCGTGATCGCCGGCGAGCGGCGGGCGGCCGAATCCGCGGGGCGCCTCTACCAGCAGATCGAGATCGAGCACGGCCGGTTCCGGCGGGTCGTGGAGCTCGGCGCCGATGTGGTGGCCGAGCGAGCGCGGGCGACCTACGAGGACGGCATCCTCGCGGTGGAGATTCCGCTCGCGACCCCGGAGGACGAGGCGCAGCGGGTGCCGATCGAGTCCGCGCAGGAACAGGCGCGAGAGCGGGAGCTGCTCGCCGGCCCTCGCGACGAGACGGGCGCACCCCGGCCGCGTAGATGAGCATCCAGATTGCCCCCGGGGGCGATGGGCAGGGCCCCGACCCCGGCGCGGCGACCCCTTCCACCCTGCCGGTGCTGCCGCTCAAGGAGAGCGTGCCCTTCCCGGACATGCTCACCCCGCTCGCGATCGGCCAGGAGCGATCGGTGCGGCTCGTCAACGACGTCCTCGGCGGCAACCGGATGCTCGTGATGGTGGCCTCGCGCGACGCGGAGCTGGACGAGCCGGCGCCCGAACAGCTCTACGGCGTCGGCGTGATCGGGAACGTGGCGCGCATGATGAAGGTCCCGGACGGCACGTTGCGGATCCTCGTCCAGGGCGGCGAGCGCGTGCGCATCGACGGCTACACGGCCACCGAGCCGTACCTGGTGGCAAGCATCACGGCGGAGCCCGATGCGCCCACCACTTCGACCGAGCTCGAGGGGCTCACCCGTAACGTGCAGTCCACCTTCACGACGATCATCGAGGAGGTCCCCTACCTGCCCGAGGAGCTGCAGCTCGCGGTGGCCAACGTGGACGAGCCGGCCGAGCTCGCGCACATGATCGCCGGCGCGCTTCGGATCAAGACCGAGGAGCGCCAGGAGCTGCTCGAGGAGCGCGACGTGGGGCGCCGCCTTCGCCGCCTGTCCGAGCTGCTCGCGCGCGAGCTCGAGCTGATCTCGATCGGGTCGAAGATCCAGTCGCAGGTCCAGTCCGAGATGGAGAAGGGCCAGCGCGAGTACTTCCTGCGCCAGCAGCTGAAGGCGATCCAGGAGGAGCTCGGCGAGGTCGACGACCAGCAGGCCGAGGTCGAGGAGCTGCGCGAGCGAATCGATGCGGCCGAGCTGCCCGAGCACGCGCGCAAGCAGGCCGATCGCGAGCTCCGGCGCTTCGAGCGGCTCCCGCCGCAGTCGGCCGAGCACGGCGTGATCCGCAACTACCTCGAGTGGATCGTGGACCTGCCCTGGTCGCGCTCGACCGACGACGACCTCGACCTGAAGAAGGCTCGCCGCGTGCTGGACCGCGACCACTACGACATCGACAAGGTCAAGGAGCGGATCCTCGAGTTCCTCGCGGTGCAGAAGCTGAACCCCGACTCGGGCTCCTCGATCCTGTGCTTCGTCGGCCCCCCCGGGGTCGGCAAGACGTCGCTCGGCAAGTCGATCGCCGCGGCGATGGGGCGGAGCTTCCAGCGCATGTCGGTCGGCGGCGTGCGCGACGAGTCGGAGATCCGCGGTCACCGCCGCACCTACGTCGGCGCGATGCCGGGCACGATCATCCGGGCGCTGCGCGACGCGGAGGCGAACAACCCGGTCGTGATGATCGACGAGATCGACAAGATGGGCGCGGACTTCCGCGGCGACCCGTCGAGCGCGATGCTCGAGGTGCTCGACCCCGAGCAGAACACGAGCTTCCGCGACCACTACCTCGACCTCACCTTCGACCTCTCGCGGGTGATGTTCATCACCACCGCGAACCAGCTCGACCCGATCCCCGCGCCGCTTCGAGACCGGATGGAGACGATCCAGCTTGCGGGCTACACCGAGGAGGAGAAGCTCCAGATCGCGAAGCGTTACCTGGTCCGCCGCCAGGTCGAGCGCAACGGCCTGGACCGCGACCGGATCGATTTCACCGACGAGGCGCTGGCCGAGATCGCCGAGGGCTACACGCGCGAGGCCGGCGTGCGCAACCTCGAGCGCGAGATCGGCGCCGTGTGCCGCAAGATCGCGCTGCGACAGGCGGAGGGCGGCGGTCGCCGGCGGCGCGTGATCAGGCGCAAGCAGGTGCGCGAGATGCTCGGGCGGCGGCGCTTCCTCGCGGAGGTCGAGATGCGGCGCCGCACGAGCGCCCCGGGGGTGGCGGCCGGTTTGGCCTGGACCCCCGCCGGCGGCGAGATCCTCTTCGTCGAGGCCACCGCCTTCGAGGGCAAGGGCGAGCTGAAGATCACAGGCCAGCTCGGCGACGTCATGCGCGAGTCGGCCGAGGCGGCGCTCTCCTACGTGCGCGCGAACGCGCGCGACTGGGGCTCCTCGCTGCCCGAGAACTGGTTTCGCGAGAACGACGTCCACGTGCACGTGCCGGCCGGAGCGATCCCTAAGGACGGGCCGAGCGCCGGTATCACGATGGCGACCGCCGTGGTGTCGCTCGTCACCGGTCGCGCGGTGCGCCCCGACACCGCGATGACCGGGGAGTTGACGCTGGCCGGGAAGGTGCTCCCGATCGGCGGACTGAAGGAGAAGGCGCTCGCGGCGCAGCGAGCAGAGATCCCGCGGGTGATCGCGCCGAAGCTCAACCAGGCGGATCTCGAGGACATTCCCGCCCACCTGCGCAAGGAGATGGAGTTCGTCTTCGTGGACTCGATCGACCGCGTGCTCGCGGAGGCGCTCGAGGAGCGTCCGGCCGCCGGGCGGCGCCGCGCGCGTGCTCGCCCCGCTGCGCGGGACCGGGTCGCGGCCCGGCCGAGCTGAGCACGGCGCTGGTCGCGGCCATCGCTCGCCGTTAGATCTTGCTGCATCCGGGTATGCTCGCGGCACCCGTAAGCGGACCGCGAGGAGAGTTATGGCAGCGAAGAGGAAAGCCGCAAGGGCCGGGGCCGGCGCGGTGGCGGCGGGCAAGGCCGCACGCTCGAACGATTACGTGCAGCGGTTGGTCGAGGACGAGGACCTCCGCGAGAACCTGCGCGACGCGTACGAGTCGGCGCGAACCGCCTACGGCCGCATCGACGGCAAGGGCCCGGCGAAGGCCCTGCTCGACGACCGCAAGACTCGCAGCGAGCTGAAGGACGCCGCGTCGTCGCTTCGGCAGGCAGCGGACGGGCTGCGCGGCACCAAGCGCAAGCGCTCGCGACGCCGCCGCGGAGGGCTGCTGCTAGTGCTGCTCGCCGGCGGCGTCGCGGCGGTGCTGATGAGCGAAGGGGCGCGCAACAAGCTCCTCGACACGCTGTTCGGCGCCGAGGAGGAATTCGAGTACACCTCGACGACCGTTCCGCCCGCTCCCACCGAGCCGGCGCAGACCGCGGGCACGACCTAGACGGGCCGCCTCGCACCGGCCTTGAAGAGGCGTCCCGCGGGGCGCCTCTTCCTTTTGCGGGATCACCCCCGTGGGGGGGTCGTCGCGCCGGCCGAGCTGGCTGGCCGGCCAGGCTAGAGTGCCCCCGGGATGGCGGCCTCGACCAGTATCCGGCCGGCCGGCGCCCGCGGCAAGGCGGGCGGCGAGAAGGCCAAGCGGATCATCGAGGCGATGCGGGTCAGCGTCGCCGCGCGCGGTGCGGCCGGCTCCACCTTCGACCAGGTCGCCCGCGAAGCGGGGGTGTCGCGCGGCCTCCTGCACTACTACTTCGGCTCGAAGGAGCGGCTGCTCGTCGAGGTGGTCGGGCACGACTGCGACGTCCGGATGAGCCGGCTCGAGGAGAGCCTCTCGGGTGCCCGCTCCGGAGATGCGATCGTGGAGGTGCTGGTCGAGGCGCTCGAGGACTTCGTCCAGCGCGACCCCGCGACGTTCGCGCTGATCTTCGAGCTCTTCACCGCCTCGCGCCACAACGCCGAGCTGGGTCAGGCGATGGCCGACCTCTACCGCCGCGTGCGCGAGGCGATCGCGGACGTCCTCAGGCGGAAGCGCGACGAGGGTGTGGTGGCACTCCGCGGTGAGCCCGATGCGGTGGCCTCGATCCTCCTGGCGCTCGGTGACGGGATCGCGCTGCAGCTCTTATCCGACCCCGGCTGGGACAGCTCCGGCGCTTTCGCCGCCGGCATCGCCACGGCGCGTTTCCTCCTGCGCGACGAGGCGTGAACCGGTACCCGCCCGGAGCGCTGCCCCACTGGGAGCGCGGCACCCCGGCCGTGCTGTGCATGGCTGGTCCTCACGCGATCCCGGTCTCGACTGCCGTGAGGGCGGGCGACCGGCGCATCCTGCTGGCGTTGGGCAGTCGCCGCGACGCTCTCGAGCGCCTGCGCATTGAGCCCCAAGCCGCCGTTTGCCTGATGGGGCGCGGCCTGGCGTTCACCGCCCACGGTACCGCGGCCGTCGGCGAGGAGCTCCGGGCGGCGCCGAGCGTGGTCGGCGTCGAGCTGAGCGTCGAGCGCGTGCAGGACCATCTCGCCGACGGGCGCACCGAGATGCTCGACGGCGCACGCTGGCGCTGGCGCGAGGAACGCTACGCCGACTCGGACGCGGCGATCTTCGTCGAGCTCGAGCGCCTCGCTCGCTGAGCGCGGGCACCGCCGCGGCCGGGCTCGTGGCGCGCGGGCGTCAGGCGGCCGACGCGAGCGGCTCCGGGAAGTCTAGGAGGAGGCCACAGAGCCGCTCGGTCGCCTCGATCTGCGGACAGTGGCCGCAGTCGTCGATCACCACGAGTCGAGCGTCCTCCACGGCGTCGACGATCCGCTGAGCGCCGGTCTGGAAAACCATCAGGTCGCGTGCGCCCCACACGAGCAGGACCCCACATGTGATCCGCTCGGAGCGAAACGGCCAGCGCAGCTCGGGCAGCAGGCGCCGCCCGAGCGCCAGCCGGCGCGCCACCGAGCCACGATCGCCGAGGTGCCGGGCGAAGGTCGCCACCACGCGCGGATCGACACCGCCGGGGCGAGCGAACGCGAGCCGCCGGTAGACCTCGCCGACCGTTAGGCGCACCGCAAAGCTCGGCAGCGGCACCGGCGCGGCCAGGAGTGCGCGCAGGACGACGTCGCGCTCGACGAGCGCGAACCAGCGGGCCATGTCGAGGCCGGCCGGGGCCACCGGCACCACCCCGGCGAGGCCGAGGTCTCGATGCTCGGCCAGCCGCAGGGCGACGCACCCCCCGAGCGAGTTGCCGCAGACCACCGCGCCGCCCTCCGGCGCCAGGTACTCGACGGCCGCGCGCGAGAAGCCGTCGAGCTGCGGGAGGATCGGACCGGGGCCGAGCGCCGCGGCGTCACCGAAGCCGGGCAGATCCACGGCGAGGGCGCGCCGGCCGCGGCGGGCAAGCCGGTCGAGCGCTAGGCGCCAGGTGTCGGCGCTGTCGGCCCAGCCGTGGAGCAGCAGCAGCGGCGGACCGTGCCCCTCGAGCTCCAGCGCGCGGGTGTCGACTCCGCCGAACGTGGGCCCGTGCTCAACGAGCGGCTGCACCGGCGCCAAAGGTACGGCGCGGGGTGGACGGGAGGCGGTTCTAGGCAGGCTTCGGCGAAGACCACACCGCCGCGAGGCGCCGCTCGAGCTCGGCACCGAGCTGCCCGATCCCGATGCGCGACTGCTCGAGCGTGTCCCGGTCGCGCAGCGTCACGCTGTCGTCCTCGAGCGTCTGGTGGTCCACCGTCACTCCCCACGGCGTCCCGATCTCGTCCTGGCGCCGGTAGCGCTTGCCGATCGACCCGCCGGTATCGAACTCCACCGGCATGCGCGTCCGCAGCTCCTCGTAGATCGCCCGCGCCCGCTCGGGCTGGCCGTCCTTGTTCACGAGCGGCAGCACCGCGACCTTGACCGGCGCGAGCCGCGGGTGCAGCCGGAGAACCACGCGCTCGCGTCCCTCGACCTGCTCTTCGTCGTAGCCGTCGACGAGGAAGGCCAGCGCCGCGCGGTCGGCGCCGGCGGAGGGCTCGATCACGTGCGGCACGTAGCGGTCGCCGGTCGCCGAGTCAACGTACTCGAGCTTCTCGCCGGAGAAGCGCGCGTGCTGGGAGAGGTCGAAGTCGCCCCGGTTGGCGATCCCCTCGAGCTCTGACCAGCCCATCGGGAACACGTACTCGATGTCCGAGGTCGCGCTCGAGTAGTGCGACAGCTCGTCCGGACCATGCTCGCGCAGGCGCAGGTGGTCGGGCCGAATGCCCAGGGCGGTGTACCAGCCCATGCGATCGGTCATCCACCGCTCGTGCCACTGCCCGGCCTCCGGTGGCGGGACGAAGAACTCGATCTCCATCTGCTCGAACTCGCGCGTTCGGAAGATGAAGTTTCCGGGCGTGATCTCGTTGCGGAAGGCCTTTCCCACCTGCGCGATCCCAAACGGCGGCCGCTTGCGGGCAAATTGCAGGACGTTCTTGAAGTTCACGAAGATTCCCTGCGCCGTCTCGGGGCGCAGGAAGATCCGCGAGCCCTCGTCCTGGAGCGGCCCCATGTGGGTCTCGAACATGAGGTTGAACTGCCGCGGCTCGGACAGCTCGCCGCCGCACGCCGGACAGCGCAGCTCCGCGACCGGGTCGCCTCCCTCCTCCTCGACCGCCTCGCGCAGGTGATCCTCGCGCCAGCGTCGCTTGCACTCGCCGAGGCACTGCACGAGCGGGTCGGTGAAGCCCTCCAGATGCCCGGACGCCTCCCAGGTGGTGGGGTGCATCAGGATCGCGGCGTCGAGGGCGACCATGTCATCGCGCTCCTGGACGACCGCGCGCCACCACTCGGCCTTGACGTTCGACTTCAGCAGCACGCCGTAGTGCCCGTAGTCGTAGGTGGAGGCCAGGCCCCCGTAGATCTCCGACGACTGGAAGATGAAGCCGCGCCGCTTGCTCAGCGCGACGATCTTCTCCATCGTCGCCGCGTCCTTGGTCGTGGCGCTCACCCCTCCAACCCTAGATCACCGATCCGGCGAAATTCGGCGTTCGCAGGCCCGCAAATAGCGGTAATCCGCCCGCGTACCCGTCCTGACGATCCGCTATTGATTCCCCGGCTCCCATGATCACGGCAGCACTCAGAGCACCCAGGCGCGCGGCCCAGGCGCCGAAGCACGTGGCGGCCTGGCTGGTCTGGCACTCGACCCGGGTGTCGCTGCTCGACGACCTCCGCGCGCCGCGCCCGCCGCGCGCCGGCTGAGCACCGTCGCAAGACCGTCCTCGCTTCCATCCTGGAGCTCCCGGCGACGCCGCTTGGCACTCCTATACTTGGACTGCCATGCCGATCTACGAGTACCGCTGCGAGAGGGGACACAGCTTCGAGATCCTCCAGCGGATGGCAGACGAACCCATGACGGTCTGCACCAGCTGCGACGGCAAGGTTCAGCGCGTGATGCACCCGGTCGCCATCCACTTCAAGGGCTCCGGCTTCTACACGACCGACTACGCGCGCAAGGGGCGGGAGTCGGCCGACTCCGATGCGAAGAGGAACGGGTCGGATGCCGGCGAGTCAGGCTCGAAGGGCGAGGGCGGCTCGAAGGGCGAGGGCGGCTCGAAGGGCGAAGGCGGCTCGAAGGGCGAAGGCGGCTCGAAGGGCGGCAAGGCCGAGTCCTCGGGGTCGAGCTCGAAGACGTCGTCGTCCGACTGACGGCGCCGGCGCCTAACGTCCGAGCAGGTCGTCCACCGCCTGCGCCCTGGCGTCCTCCGAGATCGGCAGGCTGCCGTCGCCGTTGGGCGGCCCGGTCGGCTCGAGCACCGTGGTCTCTCCGGTGCCGCCGGTGAGGAGGTCGCCGAACAGCGCCGCGAGACCGGGGCCGCGGAGGTCGGTGCGGATCGCCCGCGGCGCCTCCCAGCTCGCGAACGGGAGCCGCAGGAAGGAGGTCGGCGACAGCGCCTGGGATCGGATGCCCGACAGCACCTCCTGCTGGCGGGCGGCGCGGTCGCGATCGTCCTCCTCGGGGGCGCACGGGTTGCTGCGCACGCGCGCGAACGTGAGCGCGTCCTGGCCGTCGAGGTGGTGCTCGCCCTGCGCGAGGTCGAAGCCCTCGCCGGCCCCGTCGAAGCCCTCCGCGCAGATCTCGTTCTCGGCCGTGACGTCCACGCCCCCGAGAGCGTCGATGAGGTCGGGAAAGTCGGCGAACTTGACCTCGATCAGGTGGTCGATCTGGAGCCCGTTGCCGAGAAAGCCCTCGACCGTCCTGATCATCAGCGGCGGGCCGCCGAGGAAGAGGGCGGCGTTGATCTTCTGCGACTCGTAGCCGGGGATCTCGGCGAACGAGTCGCGCAGGATCGATAGGCGCTGGACGCTGCCGAAGCCCACGTGCAGCAGCAGGATGCTGTCGGCCCGTCCGCCCTCCCCGGGGTCCTGACCCATCGCCTCGAGCTGCTCCTGGATTCGCTGCGAGCGCTCGTCGGAGCCGAGCACGAGGATCGTGCTGCCGGTCAGAAGGTTGCCCTGGCCGGAGAGCGCCTCCTCGGCCCTGTCGGTGATGCCCCGCGTCGTCTGGGCGCTGACGACGAACACGACCGCGGAGACGACGATCCATGCCAGCGCCAGCGCCAGCACGATCTTCAGTACGCGACCCGGCGTGATCCGGCGACGCTCTCCGCCGCGGCGGGGCCGTTCGCCGCGGCTGCGGCGCAGGCGAAGGCGGTCGCCGAGGCGCAGGCGCGAGAGTGAGCCGCTCGAGCGGTAGACCTTGTAGTCGGGGCGCCCGGACCCTCCCGGGCCGGCGCTCGGCGGGGGCGGGGGCGGGGCGCCGGCCGCGCCCCCCGGCGGGTTGGGTGGCTGGGGCATCAGGAGAGATATACCGTCCTCGCATGTCGGGGAGGCGAGTCATCGGCGTCGACGCCGGCGGGACGAAGCTCCTCGCCGGGGTCGTGGACGAGCGAATGTCGGTCCATCACCGCGTGCGCCGCCTGTGGGCAGGAGGCGGTCGCGACGAGGTGCTCGAGGCGATGGCCGCGGCCGTCGAGGAGGCGCGCCGCGCGGCACCGGAGGTCGAGGCCGTCGGCTTCGGGATCCCCTCGCTCGTGGATCGCCGCGACGGCAGCTCGCTGAGCTCGGTCCACCTTCCGCTCGAGGGCGTGCCGTTTCGCGAGCTCATGTCCGAGCGCCTCGGGCTCCCCGTGTCGGTGGAGAACGATGCCACGGCGGCCGCGGTGGCGGAGCATCGCCACGGGGCGGCGCGCGGCGACCGCAACGTGGTGCTGCTGACGCTCGGTACCGGTATCGGCGGCGGGCTCGTGCTCGACGACCGCGTCTACCGCGGCAGCATCGGCGCGGGGGCGGAGCTCGGGCACATGGTCGTGGACGTGGACGGGCCCGAGTGCTTCGGTCACTGCCCGGGACGCGGCTGCCTCGAGGCGCTGGTGTCGGGGAGCGCGCTCGCTCGCGACGGGGCGATCGCGGCCCGCGAGTCGCCCGACTCGCTTCTGGGGCTGGCGCTCGCCGGCGGCCGCACGATCACCGGCGCGCTCGTGACCGAGGCCGCCATCGCCGGCGACCCGACTGCCGGAGCCGTCGTGCACCACGCCGGGCGAATGCTCGGGGCCGGCATCACCGGTCTCGTCAACGCCTTCGACCCCGACGTGGTGATCGTGGGTGGCGGCGTCATGGCCGCCGGCGAGCTGCTGCTCGCCCCGGCTCGTGGGGTCGTGGCCGTGCGCGCGCTGGCGGCCGGCCGCCGGCATGTCCGCGTCGTCGCCGCCGGGCTCGGTGACGAGGCGGGGATGCTCGGGGCTGCCACGCTCGCGCTGGAGCCCGCCGGCGCGGCGGACGGCGAGCTGTCCGGCCGCGCTGCGCCAGGCTCGGGAGCCGAAGCGACCCCGTGAGCGACGGCGGCCATCTGATCGTCTGCCCCACGCCGATCGGGAACCTCGAGGACGTCACGCTGCGCGTGCTGGCGGCGCTGCGCCAGGCCGACATCGTGGCGTGCGAGGACACGCGCCGCACGCGCGTGCTGCTCGACCGCTACGGCGTCAAGGCACGGCTGGTCCCCTACCACGAGCACAACGAGGAGCGCCGCGCGGCCGAGCTGGTCGAGCAGATGAAGGCGGGAGTCACGGTCGCGCTCGTCTCCGACGCCGGCATGCCGCTCGTCTCGGACCCCGGCTACCTCCTCGTGCGGGCGTGCGCCGCGGCGGGGCTCGCGGTCGACGTGCTGCCAGGGCCCTCGGCGGTGCTCGCCGCGCTGGTCGCCTCGGCGCTGCCGGCGGACCGCTGGCGCTTCGCGGGCTTTCTGCCGCGCAAGAAGGGCCAGCTGCGCCGCGCGCTCACCGAGCCCGGCGGCACGCTCGTGGCCTTCGAGTCGCCGCGTCGGGTCGCGGGCACTCTGGCCACGCTGGCCGAGGTCGATCCCGAGCGGGCGGTCGCCGTCTGCCGCGAGCTGACGAAGGTGCACGAGGAGGTCGTGCGCGGCAGCGCCGCCGAGCTGGCGCAACGGTACGCGACGGCTCCGCCGCGCGGCGAGGTGGCGCTGGTGATCGGGCCGGCCGCCGACCGCGCGGACTCGGGCGCCGATCCCCCGGCGGGCGTGCACGCCCTGGCGCGGCTCGCCGAGGCCGGCGCCCGCCCGCGCGTGGCGGCCGCGGTGGTCGCGGAGCTCACCGGCGGCAGCGCGAACGCGTTGTACCGGGCGTGGACCGAGGGGCGGTGAGTTGAGGGGTACGCCTGCTCGCGGAGCCGAACGATTGACGAGTCGAGGCGCCCATGACCGCCACAACCTCGTCGACTGCCGGGCTTAGACCCTTTCCACTCGGCCCGGTCCCGGGACACGCACGGCACGCGACGCCCGCGTAACGGACTGTCAAGACTGCGTGAAAGACACGCAAGAGATCCCACGCGCTTCGACACGCCAGTGGGAATCGCTCGTAGCCTCGCTCGCGATGCCGGCATCGGCGCCGACAAGCGACCATCGCGCGCGGGGACTTGGCCGTCGGGCATTCTCGCTTGGAGTCGTGCTGAGTTCGGTGGTGGCGGCGGCGTTGGCGGCTCCCGTCGCCGCGCTCGGAGCCGAAACGTGGACCTGGCCGGTGGAGGGCGAGGTCCTCACCGATTACCGCTACGGCGGCGATCCCTTCGCGGCGGGACAGCACCGCGGCGTCGACATCGCGGCCCCGGTTGGCGAGACGGTGCGGGCTGCAACCGACGGCACCGTGACCTTCGCCGGGACGGCCGGTGACTCGGGGCTCACGGTGGCGGTTCGGACCGCCGACGGACGCTTCGACACCGCCTACCTGCACCTCGACGCCCTCGACGTGAACGAGGGCGAGCGCGTCGAGGAAAGCGCTGAGATCGGCGTAGCAGGGACCACCGGCAGCCGCTCCGTCGAGGCGCCCCACGTGCACTTTGGCGTTCGCCTGTCCGGCGAGGACCAGGCCTACCGCGATCCGATGCGCTTCCTCACGACTACCGGCGCGCCGGCGCCGCCGCTCGGACCCGTTCCGGCGCCGAGAGTCGGGCCGCGGCCGCTGCTTCGACCTTCGCCGACGCGGGCGCCGCGCCGTGCGCCGAGTGGATCGCGAGCGCCGGTGCCGCGGCTGGCGCCGACCCCCTCGGGCGCTCCGGTCGCGGCCCCCGCACCCGGTCCGCGACCGCTTTCGCCTCCTGCGCCGGCGCCGGCGTCCCCGGGTCGAGCGCCACGGGCGGCTCCCGATGCACGGAGCGCCGGTTTCGACCTCGGTTGGGCGCTCGCGTGCGCGGGGCTGGCGATTGCGGTGGGCGCCCGGATCCGGCCATTAGCATCGCTCTTGTGGCCTTCTACGTCACGACGCCGATCTACTACGCCAACGCGAAGCCGCATCTCGGGCACGCCTATACCACGATCGCCGCCGACGCCCTCGCGCGGCACATGCGCCAGCGCGGGGAGGACGTCTTCTTCCTGACCGGTACCGATGAGCACGGCGAGCCGGTCACCCAGGCTGCCGAGCGGCTCGGGATCACGCCGCGCGAGCTCGGCGACCGCAACGCGGTCCACTTCAAGGACCTCGCGGAGCGCGTCAACGCCACGACCGACTTCTTCATCCGCACCACAGACCCCGAGCACTACGCGGTGGTCGAGGAGGTCGTCCAGCGGATCCAGGCAAACGGCAACGTCTATCCCGGCACGTACGAGGGCTGGTACTGCCCGCGCTGCGCCGACTTCAAATCGGAGTCCGAGGTCGAGGACGGCGACCGCTGCCCGATCCACAAGATTCAGCTCGAATGGGAGCGCGAGGACAACTACTTCTTCAGGCTGTCGGCGTTCCAGGAGCCGCTCGAGCGCCTGTACGCGGAGCGCCCCGAGTTCGTGCGGCCCGAGAGCCGCCACAACGAGGCGCTCGCGTTCATCAGGCAGGGGTTGCGAGACGTTTCGCTGAGCCGCGCCCGGCTGCGGTGGGGGGTGCCCGTCCCGTGGGACCACGAACAGGTGATCTACGTGTGGATCGACGCGCTGCTCAACTACTACTCGGCGCTCTCCTACGCGCGCGAGGGCGAGGACCTGACGCCGCGCTTCTGGCCGGCGACGGTCCACCTGATCGGGAAGGACATCCTCAAGTTCCACGCGGTCATCTGGCCGGCGATGCTCATGGCGGCCGGCATCGAGGTGCCGCGACAGGTCTTCGTCCATGGCTTCCTGCTGATGGGCGAGCACAAGATGTCGAAGTCGCTCGGCAATGTGATCGACCCATTCCAGGTGATGGACCTCTACGGGTCCGATGCGCTGCGCTTCTACGTGCTCCGAGAGGTGACCTTCGGGAGCGACGGCTCGGTGTCGCCCGAGAGCTTCGAGAGGCGCTACGTGACCGAGCTCGCCAACGAGTACGGGAACCTCGCCAGCCGGACGCTCGCGATGGTGGCCCGCTATCGCGGCGGCGCCGTGCCGGATGCTTCGCCTCAGTCTGATCTGACCGCCGACTTCGACGGGCTCGCCGAGCGCGTGTGCGAGCGCTTCGACGCCGTGGATGTCTCGGGCGCGCTCGACGAGATCTGGCAGCGCGTCCGCCGGCTCAACCAGTGGGCCCAGGAAACGGCTCCGTGGAGGCTCGCGAAGGACCCCGATGCCGGCGAGCGGCTCGACGCGGTTCTGTACGGCCTCGTCGACGGGGTGCGGGTGATCTCGATCCTCCTCCACCCGTTCATGCCGGACGCCACGGCGCGGCTGCTCGCGACGATCGGCGCCGAGGACCGCTCAATCGAGGCCGCCCGCCTCGGCGGCGGCGAGCGCCTGGGCTCGGTCGCCGACCTACCGCCGCTCTTCCCCAAGGTCGAGCGCGAGGCGCAGCCGGCCGCCTAGCGGCCGGAGGCGCGCGACGGGGAGAGACGCGTGGTCGACACCCACTGCCACCTCGACGCTTGCGAGCCGCCCAGCGCGGAGCTCGTGGAGCGAGCCCGGCGCGTCGGGGTTCGGCGGATCGCGACCGTGGGGACCGACGGGGCCTCGATCGTTCTAGCGCTCGCGGCCGCGGACGCGCACAGCGAGGTCGTCGCGATCGTGGGCCGCCACCCGCACGAGGCCGAGGGCTTCGGACCGGCGGACCTCGAGGAGATCGAGCGCGCGGCGATCCGGCCCGAGGCGCGCGCCGTCGGGGAGACCGGGCTCGACTACTACCGCGACCGCGCGCCGCGCGACGACCAGCGCCGCGCCTTCGAGGCCCAGCTCGAGCTGGCGGCTCGGCTCGGGCTCCCGGCCGTGATCCACACGCGCGCCGCGGAGGCCGACACCTTCGCGATCCTCGCCGAGCACGCCGACGCGGTGAGGATCGTGCTCCACTGCTTCTCGGCGCCCGAGCGGGTCGAGGAGTGCGTCGCGCGCGGGTACTTGTGCTCCTTCGCCGGCAACGTCACCTTCCCCAAGGCGGGTGCGCTTCAGGCGGCCGCGCGCGAGCTGCCGCAGGAGCTGCTGCTGGTCGAGACGGACTCCCCCTACCTCGCGCCGCAGCCCGTGCGCGGCAAGCCGAACGAGCCCGCAAACGTCGTGGCCACCGCCGAGCACGTCGCCGAGCTCCGCGACGTGGCCTACGCGGAGCTCGAGGCGACTGTCGAGCACAACGCCGCGCGGGTGTTCGGTTGGTGATGGTCCGAGCGGCGGGAGCGCCGCCGGGCGGTCCGGTCCAGCCTACGCTCCGGCGGCTGCGCGAGCACGGGATCCGGCCGAAGCACGCCCTCGGACAGAACTTCCTGATCGACGACAACCTCCTCGGCGTGATCGAGCGGGCCGCCGAGCTCGACTCCGCCGCGGACGTCGCGCTCGAGGTTGGAGGCGGGCTCGGCACGCTCTCGGAGCACCTCGCTCCACGCGTGCGCCACCTGCACGTCGTGGAGGTCGACGCCTCCCTGGGCCCGGCGCTCGACGATGCCCTGGCTGGGCACCGGAATGTGACGCTCCATCTTGCCGACGCGGTGCGTCTCGACCTCCGGGCGCTCGCCCCGGCGCCGACCAAGGTGGTGGCGAACCTCCCCTACGGAGTGGCGGCGACCGTGCTGCTGCGGACGGTCCGCGAGCTGCCGGCCGTGAGCCTGTGGACCGCGATGGTGCAGCGGGAGGTGGCCGACCGCCTGGCGGCCGCGCCCGGGTCGCGGACCTACGGCGCGACGTCCGCGATCGCCCAGCTCTCCTGCGACGTGCGCGTGCTGCGCCGCGTGTCGCCGAGCGTCTTCTGGCCGCGGCCGCGGGTCGAGTCCGCGCTCGTCCGGCTCAGGCGTGTCGCGCCGCCGCCGCCGCCCGCGACCGTCGCGCTGGTCCACGCCGCGTTCGCTCACCGGCGCAAGGCGCTCGCCGGCTCGCTGGCGCTCGCGCCCGGTGGCGCGCCGGAACTGCGCGAGCGCGCTCGCGAGGAGATGGAGAGGCTCGGCCATCCGCCCAACGCGCGCGACAAACGCCTTTCGCCGCGGGAATTCGCGGCGCTCGCGAA
>JBPCMT010000038.1:0-6461 GCA_051001995.1 Thermoleophilaceae bacterium | reverse complement strand
GCTCGCGGTCTATGTGGGCGACCGCGTCGCGGACGACCGTGACGCCGAGGTGGCGGACGTAGGCGTCCAGCGAGCTGTAGAGGATACACTGCTCGGTCACCTGGCCGGTGAGTACGAGGTGGTCGATCTCCTGCTCGCGCAGCAGGTGCCGCGACCGCGCCGAGGTACGGCGTGGCCAGCGCACGCGGGTCGAAGCCGGTGTGCGCGACGAACCGGTCACGCCGCTCCTGCGGCAGCGCGTCGATCTCGAGGCGCCCTCGATCAGCGACAGCTCGCGGGTGTTGCCCAGCGCGAGCCGAACGGCCGGGTGGCGGCCAGGTTCCTGCCGGTCGGGCTGTCCGTCGGCGTGGCCATCAGCAGCGCCTCGCCGTCCCGGGATCGAGTCGATGCGGTCGAGCTTCCACCGACCGCCCTCCTCCACCAGCTCGGACTCGACCGTCGAAGTTCCGAAGGACCCTCCCTCGAGGGCAGCGCTGGCCGTTGCCAGGGGTCGGTCACTCGCAACAAATGGTGGCGGTAAGGAGACGATCCTGTCGGGTCAGTCGCGCGCGCGCTCGTAGGTGAGGATGATGACGCCGTCCGGACCGACCGGCTTCGAGTCGGCGAGTCGCACGGACCTCTTTTCGCTGCTCTCGCCGAAGAGGCGCTTGCCGCTTCCGAGGACGACGGGGAACACCATCAGCCTCCATTCGTCGACGAGGTCGCGCTCGGCCAGCGCCTGCGCGAGCTGCGCGCTGCCGTGGATCACGATGTCGCCGTCCAGCTCCTGCCTCAGCTTCGAGACCTCCGCGCTGAGATCGCCCCTGAGCACGGTCGAGTTGTTCCACTCGGGCTCCTGCATGGTCGACGAGACCACGTACTTGGGCATGTTGTTGAACTTGTCGGCGAACTCGCCTTCCCTCGAGGGCCAGGCTTCGGCGAAGCCCTCGTAGGTCACCCGCCCCAGCAGCAGGGCCTCGGCCGCGATGCCCTCGTCCATCTTGAACCTGTCCCCCTCGTCTCCGCGGGCGATCTCGAAGCTCCAGCGATTGGCGCTTGGGCTTCGCGGGCCACAGCGTGTGCGTGATCGGCCACAGCGACCAGATCACCACGACCATCGTCAGGCGAGCGACACGAGCAGCAGGACGCTAACCATGAGTAGGTGGGAACCGACTCGGAGCACGCGGCAGGTCGCGGGCCGACTTTCGCTTCTGAGCATCTGAAGCATGCTTGCAGCAGTGGCCCCGGCCGGCGAGCTGCCTCATCCCTCCGTTAGAGCTCTACGACGACGGCCGACGCGATCAGCGCCGCAAACGGCCCGGTGGAGAAGCCCGCGATCTCACCTTCACCCTGCACGACGCGAACGCGCCCGTTGTCCGACTCGAGCCGCATGTCGAGGTCGACGTCCAGGTCTGAGCCGCCCACGCCCGTGGCGCCCAGCAACGTCCCGAGGAGCTCCGACCCGGGCACGTCGAGGTCCTCCCCCGCCGAGTCCGCCAAGTCCGCCAGAGACGTGGTGCCCGTCGCCTCGAGCGAGTAGGCCTCGTCGCCGCTGCGTGAGAGCACGAGCTGCTCGACTGCCAAGGGCCCCACCGTCGAGTCGGCGATCACGATCTCGACGTCTCCGAAGCGGTCGAGCTCGTCGAAGACGACCGGATCACTGGCCCTATCGATCTCGAGGTCGAGACCGGTGGCATCGATCTGAACGCGATCGCCATCGCCCCAGAGCAGGCGGGCGGCGGGCGTGGCGCTCAACGAAACATCGGCAACACCGCCGTTCTCGGTCAGGCGATCATCGATCGCGCCCTCGCCGATCCCGGGCAGGAGAAGCTGGCTCAGGACCAGCAGCAGCACCAGCGCCGCTGCTGCCGCGATAGCGATCCTCCCGGCAAGGGACTTCGGAAGAGGGCTGCGATTCATGGCTTCAAGCCTCCAGACTGACGCATATCAGTCGCTCCGCGTCTCACAGGAGCGGGGACGTCCCACCTGAGACCTCTTCGCCTGGCCTGCTCGAAGCTCGAGCGGATCGCCTGGCGCCCGCATTCGGCATCGCCATCCCGGCCGTCCTGACCGCGATCGGTGTGCTGCACGCCGTCTGGGCGCTCGGATCGCACTGGCCCGCCGGCAGCGACGTGAGCTCGCCGAGCGTGTGCTCGCTGCAGGCGAACGAACCCGGATCGGAAGCGGCAAGCTCCCGCCCGCTCCGGCGACGGCGGCCGTCTCCGTGGTGCTCCTGGGGGCCGCAGGGATCGTGCGCACGGTGGCGGCCGGCGCGCCTTCCCGCGCCCTGTGCCGCGCGGCTTGGGGTGTGTCCGCGGTCTTTCTCGCGCGCGGCGCGCTACTCGTGCCCGCGGACCTGATCGGCGGACTCGACGACACCTTCGATCGCCTCGACCTTGCCATCTACTCGCCGCTGTGCCTGACGCTCGGCGCCGGTACGGCGATCGTGGCACGGAGCGCATCGCCGACGATCCGGGCGGACGAAGCGGGGTCATCGGCGCTCACGTCCTCGACGTAACCGTCCGCTATCCCGCCGCGCCCGGCCCCTCCCATCCCTTCGAAACGTAGGATGTCCCTCGTTCGGCAGGCCTTGAGCGATCGTGGCCGGCCGCGCCGAGCCCCCACGTCATGCGAGCCCCTCGACGATCACCGCAGCCGGCACGGCGCGACGCCGACCAGCTCGCCGGTGGCGACGGCGCTCGACCGGGATCTCCAGCAGGGCGACAGGCGTCGCGAGACGGCGACCGAGCACCGACCGCGGCCGCTCCGCATCGCTCGTCCGCTACCCGCCTCCTGCTCGGCACGAGCGCACGCGGCCGTGCCCTGCGCGTCGGCGCCCTGCTGCTGCTCCTACTGGCGGGCGGCGCCGTGGCGCTGGTCTTGGCTCCGGGGGACGAAGCGGAGGTGCCCCCGCCGGCCTTCCTCAGCGCGCCCGAGCTGAGCGCCCCTGACGTGAGCCTCACCGGCCCGACCGGCGAGGAGGTCGGGCGGGGTCTCGTCTTCGTCGCGCCGAAGGCAATGGCCGGCGGCCCGCACGGACCGATGATCGTCGACGACGCGGGCGAGCTCGTCTGGTTCCGCTCCCTGCCCGAGGGCACCGTGGCCGCCGACTTCCGCGTCCAGCGCTACGAGGGCGAGCCCGTGCTCACGTGGTGGGAGGGCCAGGTCTTCGAGGCGGGCTACGGCTACGGCGAGTTCGTGATCATGGATGACTCCTACCGCGAGATCGCGCGCGTCGAGGCGGGCAATGGCCTGCTGGGAGACCTCCACGAGTTCGAGCTGACCCCGGACGGCACCGCGCTGATCATGGCCTACCCGGAGGTGGCCCGGGACCTGTCCGCGGTCGGCGGGGCCGAGGACGGCACGATCCTGGACGGAGTAGTGCAGGAGGTGGACGTCGAGAGCGGAGCGGTGCTGTTCGAGTGGCGAGCGCGCGACCACGTGGGGCTCGACGAGTCCTACAAGGCGGTTCCAACCGAGGCGGAGAAGTTCTACGACTACTTCCACCCCAACTCGATCGACGTCGACCGCGACGGCAACCTGCTGGTGTCGGCGCGCCACACCCACTCCGTCTACAAGATCGATCGGGAGACGGGCCTCGTCATCTGGCGCCTGGGCGGTAAGGAGAGCGACTTTCGGATGGGCCCCGGTACGACCTTCCTCTCCCAGCACGACGCCAGGCGCCGTCCCGACGGAACGCTCACGATCTTCGACAACGACGCCCCGCCGGAGACGAACGGCGAATCGCGCGGCATCGTGCTCGACCTCGATCAGCAGAGGATGAGAGTCACCCTCGCGCGCGAGTACCTGCACCAGAACGCGCCGCTCGCGCGTAGTCAGGGCAACCTGCAGTCGCTACCCGGGGGAAACGTCTTCATGGGCTACGGCAGCGAGGCGATCATCGCCGAGTTCAGCCGCGACGGCCGGCTGCTGTTCGACGCGCGCCTTCCCGAGGGCTACGACACCTACCGCGCCTTCCGCCTTCCGTGGGAGGGACGGCCCGCCGATCCTCCCGCGATCGCCGCCGAGCCGGGCGACGGCGGTGAGATGACCGTCTACGCGAGCTGGAACGGCGCCACCGAGGTCGCAAAGTGGCAGGTGCTCGCCGGGCCCGAGCCCGGGGACCTCAGCCCGGCCGGCTCCGCCGACCGGGAAGGGTTCGAGACGGCCATCGGCGTGGAGACGAGCGCACCGTTCGTCGCGGTACGGGCGCTCGACGATTCCGGCGAGGAGCTCGCGATCTCGGAGGTGGTCGAGCTCGACGGCTGACCGCGAAGGCTTCGATCAGCCCGAGGAGGGCAGGGCGGGGCATCGAGCAATCGCCGAGGTGCTCCGGGAGCTCGGCGTGCCCGAGGACGCTGTGGCGAGGGCCGTGGCGAGCGGCGACCCCGAGGCGGCGATCGTCGAGTCGGCCCTCCTGCCGGGGCGCTCAGAGCGAACGGTCACGCCGGCCGAGGTCGAGGCGCGCGGAGGTCCGACCGCGCGGGAGATCGTCGAGATAGTCCAGGCTTGGGGGTTCCCGCCCCCGGGACTCGACGAGCCTGCGCTGACCGAGGAGGAGGCGCACGTCTTCTGCGAGCTCGCGGAACTGAGCGAGATCTGGTCGCCAGAGCTCACGATCCAGCTCGCGCGGATCTACGGGCGGCTGCTCGCCCGCATCGCGCGCACCGGCGTCCAGCTTTTCCGCCTCTACGCGGGACCGCGGCTGCGAGCGACCAGCGAAGACCGAGCCGACGAGCTTCGATCGATGCGCGAAGCGTTCGCGCGGCTGCTCACCCTGCCGGACCCGATCCTCGCCGGGGTGCACCGGCGCTACCTCGAGTACGAGCTGGCGCAGACGGCGATCGACGCCGCGGAGTCCTCCGACCCGGAGCTGAGCCTGACCGGGGCGGTCGAGGTCACCTTCCTGTTCTGCGACCTCAAGGACTTCACCGCGTACGCCAACGCGGAGGGCGATGCCGCGGCCGTGGAGGCGATCGCGCCAGGTCGACGCCGAGCGCGGCGAGGACGGCCGCGTCGTGAAGGCGCTCGGGGACGGCCACATGCTCTGCTACTCCGACGTGGGCGAGGCGGTGGCGGCCGGGGAGCGGATCATCCGGCGGATGCGCGCGGACGGCCCGCTCCGCGTCCACGCGAGCGTGCACACGGGGGTCGCGATCTCGCGCGAGGGCGACTACTTCGGCGGCGCCGTCAACCTCGCCGCGCGCCTGCTCGCCGCCGCCGACGCCGACGAGCTCGTGGCGAGCAGGCCCGTCGCGTCCGGCACCGCCGAGACGTTCGAATGGGAGCCGCTCGGCAGGCGCCGGGTCCGTGGGGTGGACGAGCCGGTCGAGGTCTTTCGGCTGCGGGGCGCGCGGCCCAGCGCCCGGCGGCAGTGATCGCCGCCTCCCGCTGCGGCCGTGATCGCCGCCAGCGCCCGACGACCAGGCTGCGTTCTCCGTGCGCTGCGATGTCGCTTCTCGAGAATGGTCATCGAGGCAATCTTTCTCGAGGACCGTTTCGCAGGGGGAGCATGCCGGCCGGCGGCGTCGCGTGGATCTGCCGGCGGCGGCGCCGTCGATCGCGCGGCGTCGTCCTATACTCGTTCGACAGAGGTCGAACTTCGCGATGAGGACGCTCTCACACCCCATCCCGGCGGAGCTCAGCCTCGCCCACGTCCTGCACGCGCTGAGCGACCCGATCCGGCTCGAGATCGTCCGCGCGCTCGACGAAGGCGAGGAGCTGTCCTGCAACGGCCTCGACGCGCCGGTCTCGAAGTCCACTCTCAGCCACCACCTCAAGGTCCTCCGCGACGCCGGCATCACGCGGACCCGCGCCGACGGGACCCAGCGTCTGGTTTCCCTCCGGGCAGTGGACCTGGAGTCACGTTTCCCAGGCCTCCTGGACTGCATCCTCGAGGGCCTGCGGCGCGCGGCCTAGAGCCATTCTCGGGTGGACGGTCGGCGTCGTCTGCACTATAATTCGATCGTTGTCGAACATACGAAAGATAGAGGATCGCATGGTGTCAATCGAAACCAATGGCCGTCGCCCGGCGTGGAGCCGCGGCGACGACGCACAGCGGCGAAACGGCCGCGACAGCACCGAAACCCAGCGCCAGCGCCGCCGAGCCGAGGCACATCCCGAGGGCTCCGGCTCACAAGCGGGGACGAACGCGGGCGGCGACTCGACCGGCGACGCGCTCAAGCTGTTCTACAAGCAGGCGAGCCGCTACCCGCTGCTGACCGCGGCCGAGGAGGTCGAGCTCACGAAGCGGGTCGAGCGCGGCGACACCGAGGCCAAGGACCGCATGGTCAACTCGAACCTGCGGCTCGTGATCTCCCAGGCACGCCGCTACCAGGGCCAGGGGCTCTCGCTAGAGGACCTGATCCAGGAGGGGGTGCTCGGCCTGATCCGTGCGGTCGAGAAGTTCGACTGGCGGCGCGGGTTCAAGTTCTCCACCTACGGGACCCTGTGGATCCGGCAGGCGATCCAGCGCGGGCTGC